>CBDUNP010000546.1:0-1965 GCA_965368605.1 uncultured bacterium
CCGCGAGCTTCTACCTGAGCCGACCGCTTCAATCGACCGCCAAACGATTCAACCGCTACGACGGGCTCACGATTACCGCCGCGTCCATCATCGGCCTATCACTGCTGACACAAACCGCATTGCCCGGCCTGGCACACATGCACTACCAATGGCCGACCTTCCCGATCCTGATCGCCGTGCTGCTGGTCAGCCTCCCCAACAGCGCGCTATGCGCTCGCTGGGTCGAGGGCCGGTTCATCACCACGACCGCGACTTTGTCCTACGGCTTCTACATCTGGCACATCCCGATCCTCACCGGTCTGAAACACCTCTGGCCGACCACGCCCGACGGCCGGATCACGCTGCTGCCCGCGTTTGTCTTGACCGCCTTGGTATGCACCTACGCGGTCGCCTGGCTGTCGTACCGCCTGATCGGCCTGCCCACGCTGACACGCATGCGACGCCGCCCACAGGCCCACCCCGCACGCCCCGAGCCACCCGCCATCCCGCGCAGGATCGCCGCCTGATCGCGGTCGTCTGTGTACGCATTCAACCCGGGATCAACAGCCGATAACCCATCTGTTTGTTGCGCCTTTGGCTGTGAACCCGGCCGGGGCTGTTCGTCACAACACGACTCATCCGCCCAGGTGATACAACCGATACCAGCATAGTCCCCACTGTTTTTCCCAGGACTCGACAGGATTAACCGGATGCCCACCAGCCAGCCACAACAGCTACGCATCAGCCCACGATCGCTCGCCGCCGACGCGTACGAGATCGATTCATCGACCGGCGTCATCGAACACTCGCTGGACATGATCGAGGGCCTGCAATCCTACAACCGCTGGGTCTACGACCTGCTCAAGCCCCACGTCTCCGGGCGTGTATTGGAAGTCGGCTGCGGCACGGGGAATATTACCAAGTTCCTGGCTAAGTCCGCGGACGAGGTGGTGGGGGTGGACCCGGTCGCTCGTTTTATTGACCGGTTCCGTGAGCGTTTCGCTGGCAGCACGAAAGTCACCAGCCACCGCTGCACGCTGGGCGACCTCGCCACACCCAATGCCGAGGCCGACTGCTTCGACACCGCGGTGAGCTGCAACGTCTTCGAGCACATCGAAGACCACGTCGCCGCGCTCAAGCAGGTCTCGGATCACCTGTGCCCCGGCGGCAAGGCCGTGATCTTTGTCCCCGCCGGCCCGATGGCGTTCGGCAAGCTCGACAAGGAGCTGGGCCACTACCGCAGATACACCGTCGCCAGTCTCAAGAAAGCCATGCAGGACGCCGGCCTCGAATGGGTCGAGGGCCGATACAGCAACGCGGTCGGCCTGTTTGGCTGGTGGTTCAACAGCGTCGTGCTGAAGAAAACCACCGTCCCCGGCGACCAAGCCGTGTGGTTTAACAAGCTGGTCCCGATCCTCAGCCGGATCGAAAAGCTGATCCGCCCGCCGTTCGGCCAAAGTGTCGTCGGCGTCGCACGCAAACCACTCACCGCCGCGCTGCCTCAGCAGCAACCCACCGAATACCGCCGCGCCGCGTAAGGGTGACATTGGTTATTACGTCCCCACAAACGCTTGCGGTTTAGCCTGCCACCCGCGCTATGAAGCTCACCACCCCACGATTCACAACCGCGGTCTTCCTGATCTTCACGCTCGCCCTGATCGCCCGACTTGGCCTGACCCACCAATTCGTCGGCCTGGACGCGCCCCCCGACGCCCACGCCAATTCCGACCAACTCGATTACGAAATCCTCGCCTACCATCTGGTCACCGGCGAGGGCTACGCGATCACCCCCGGCAAACCCACCGCGGCACGCACGCCCGGGACGTCCTTCACCTTGGCCCCGGTCTACAGCGTGTTTGGCCGATCATTTACAGCCGGCCGGGTCTGGTTCTGTGTACTCTCCGCGTTGACCTGCGTCCTGGCTGTTTGGCTGGGCACGATCGGATTCAATCGCGCCGTCGGCCTGCTCGCGGGGCTGGGCCTCGC
>CBDUNP010000547.1:0-1964 GCA_965368605.1 uncultured bacterium
CCACCGGCCCCCCTCACGATCGACCGGGAGGCCGGCACCATCGACCTGGCTGCACAGATGGTCCACACCCGGCCCGAATGGCTCGAACTCATCGCCACGACTAAAGGCCCCAACAGCCGGGACCATGAAGCAATCGTCACCATCACCGCCAAACCCAGCGAGATCCACCTGGCGCTGCTGACCCTCGGGCTAAAGCCGGGCCATCCTATGGTCAACAAGCATGTTGATGGTGAGTTCCTCCCGGACCCGCCGAACGGCCCGCAGGTCCAGGTCTTCTTCGTCTACGAACGTGACGGGCAGCCCCTCCAGACCCCGGTCCATCAATGGGTCATCGATCAAGCCACCGGCCAACCCCTGCCGGAGACCCCCTGGCTCTTCGCCGGCTCGCAGTTCCGCCAATGGCAGGGCAAGGAGTACTACATGGCCGACGAGAACGGCAACGCCGTGTCCTTGGTCAACTTCGGCGACGATCTGATCGTCCGCCAGACCGATACCACCCAGAACAACGACGGCCAGGAATTACATCTAAGTGAATACAAGGCCTTGCCTTATAACTCACCCCTGACCCTTCGGATCAAAATCACCCCACCCTGACCCCGTATGCCCGGTCCCTCAACCCGGCCAAAGTCGACATCGCCCCCGGATTCGCCCCTCGTCCGATAAACCCCGCCCAGATGAACGCCGATCATGCATCCGCTGTCAGGCTGTCAAACACCCCCAAACCGTTTGACATTCCCCCCCGATCCGCCGACAATACCCGCTCATTCCTCAACCGAATTTTAGGTGGTAATCATGCGTTCCATGACCAAGATTTTGTGCCTTTTCGTGCTTGGCCTGTCCCTCGCTGTCCAGACCGGTTGCAACCGCGTCACCGCCGGCCAAATCCGTGGCAACATGACCCCGGAACTACGCAGCACCACCCGCCCCGCCGAGCTCCGCAAGAACGACCTCGCCCGCTACACCGACAACAACATGCGTGGCGTCTGGGACGACATGGACCGTTTCCTGCTGCTGCACCGCAACAGCCGCCTGACCCCTTGGCCCGTGCCGTAAACCGGAAGCAATAACCAAATCAATCAAAACCCCGCGCTTCGGCGTGGGGTTTTTTTTATAACTTTACAAATGATGTATCCAGCAAGCCCCGCCGAATAAGCCGCTTACAGCTTAGCCCCCCGAATCACAGGCCCGAGCGCGTTAAATGATTGAAATGACACGCACGATCTATGCACTGGACCTGTCCCGTCTTCACGTCCCGACGGTTTCGGCTTCGACCTTGCTTGCCATTTCCGGGAAGTAGTCCTGCAGCGCCCGCACCTCCCAGGCGCCTTCTTTGAGGGCGGCGATGCCGTCGATCGCGCAGGTGGCGGCGGTCAGGGTGGTGATCATCGGGGTGTTGAACCGCACGGCGGTGGCGCGGAGTTTTGCCTCGTCGGTCGCGGGGCCCTTGCGGGTCGGGGTGTTGATGACCAGGCCGATCTCGTTGTTCTTGATCAGGTCGACCGCGTTGGGTCGGCCCTCGCTGATCTTGTGCAGGCGGGTCGTCTCGACGCCGCGTTCTTTGAGGTGCGAATGCGTCCCGCCGGTGGTGTAGACCTCAAAGCCCATCTCGACGAGCCGACGCGCGATCGGCTCGACGGCCGGCTTGTCGCTGTTGCGCACCGAAAGGAACACCTTCCCGCCGGTCGGCAGGGAGACGCCTGCGGACATCTGGCTCTTGGCGAACGCGACGGGGAAGGTCAGGTCCGCGCCCATGCACTCGCCGGTCGACCGCATCTCCGGGCCGAGGATGACGTCCACGCCGGGGAACTTGCTGAAGGGGAACACCGACTCCTTCACGGACGTGTGTGTCGGCACGACTTCTTCGGTCACGCACAACTCGACCAGTTGCTTCTCGATCATCACCTTGGCCGCGTTGAGCGCCCAGGGCACGCCGCAGGCCTTGCTGACAAACGGCACGGTCCGCG
>CBDUNP010000548.1:0-1963 GCA_965368605.1 uncultured bacterium
TGCCGCGGGTCAGAGCCCGGCCAGCCCGGCTGAGCAGACGGACCCTGCCCAGCCCTCACAGACCGACCCCAAAGCCGAGGTCGAGACAGTTTCCAAATCAGACACTGAGGCGGACACGCAGCCGGAGGCTGCCCGGAAAAAAGGCAAGTCACCGATCTTCTCCCAGACCGCGGTCCCGCTGGGCGAGAATGCCCACGAGCATCAGATCATGCCCGGGTCCGTGAGTGTCAGCCCCGACTCGTCCAACGTGGCGTACCGCTTGCGTTATGGCAGAGACCTTGGGTTATATGGGTATGTCTATGGTGGGCACAACCCCGTCGGCACCAGCCAAGTCACCGACCCGACATTCTCGCCGGACAGCAAGACGGTGGCGGCGGTCATGGCGGACCGTGGCTGGAAGCTGCGGCATGGGAAAGTCTTCCTCGAAGGGTATGAACCGGTGACGCCTCCGCGCTACAGCCCGGACGGCAAGCGGATCGTGTACTTGGCCCGGCTGGACGAAAAACGCTTCGTGGTCGAGGGCGATCATTCGCAACCGCTTGCCGACGTCATCCTCTGGGATCAGCTCGTGTTCACCTCGGACTCGGCGGTGATGGCGTACCCCGCGTTCGACGGGCAGTACTGGCGCATGGTGATTGATGGCGACCCCGGCCCGAACTGGGACAGCTTCGTGACGCCGCCGTTGACAGCGGAACGCGGCCAGCGTGTGGTTTATGTCGCGTTGAAAGACGGGCGGTATCACGTCGTCGACCGACACACCCCGGCACCAAGAAACATGGCCGACCGTTCGGTGGGGGGGTTCCGGTTGATCGACCGGAACCCGGTGTTAAGTGCGGATGGGGATTTCTTTGTGTACTGGGCGCTGGGGGATGACCTGGTTTGGCGTCTGTATCAGAACCATGTGCACGTCCCGGGCTACGACGCGGACCGCCCCGGGCAGGTTGTGTTGAGCGACGATGGCCTAACGATGGCGGCGATTCTGAAACGCGGGCCGTACTGGTACGTGGTTCAGAACGGGCAACTCAGTGAGCCGTACACCGCCATCGGGAACAACAGCCTCGTGCTGAGCCCGGACGCTTCCAGGCTTGCCTACGCGGTCAAGAAGCCTCAGGGCTGGGCCGTGATCGAGAACGATGTTGAGCACCCGGCCTATACCACGATCGCCGCCAACAGCCTGCGTTTCAGCCACGACAGCCAGCGTTTTGTGTACGCCGCGCTCACGCACGGGCAGTGGTCGGTCATCCTCGACGGGAAGGCGCAACAGCCATTTAATAAGATCGCCACCCGTACGCTGGCCTTCAGCCCGAACAGCCAGAAGCTGGTTTACATCGGGTACAGCGCGGGCACTGCGCATGTGGTGCTGGATGGGGACGTGGTTGGCGGATACGACTACGCCGACCAACTCACCTTCAGCCCGGACAGCGAGCACCTGGTCTGGCTGGCCTCCGACGGCGAGCAATACTTCCTGGTCGCCGATGGCATGTCCAGCCATGAAACGTTTGACGAGCCGTTAGCGGGGGCACGCATCCATTTCGCGAACAACCTGAGTTGCCACACGGTGGCGCGTCGGCCGGGCCCGAGCTTTGTGCGCATCGCGCTGAAGCTGTCCGTGCCGGAGAAGAAGCCCGCGCCGCAGAAGGATGACACCTACGACCCGGACACCACGCCCGTGCCGAAAGAGCCGGCGGGAGTGGAGTCTCCGTTCGTCGAGGTGCCGACGGAGTGAGGCGCGCCGCGCATGGAACAGCACAGCCGGTTGGCTGCGCCGTTCAGTTCTCGGGATCGGTTTACCCCACGGTCACGGGCTGAGATTGATGGCGGTGTTCCAGGTAGGTGTCGGGCAGGTCGTCCGCATCCTGCGGCTCGGTCAGTGTTGCCAATTCACCAAGCAGGAAGCTGTCATCGCATAGGTCGGCGACAGAGTCCACGATGCGGTCGGGGCGGTAGGCGAAGTTGACCAGGT
>CBDUNP010000549.1:0-1959 GCA_965368605.1 uncultured bacterium
CTCAAGCGTGCGCGTGAGATTCAGATGAGTCTTGTCCCCGGCTCGCCTTCGGTGCAGGGGCTCGACATCGTGATCGGTTTTGAGCCCTGCCGATGGATTGGCGGTGATTACGCCGACGTGATCCGCGCCGCCGACCGCCGGGTCGTCCTGCTGATTGCGGACGTGTCCGGCAAGGGGCTGCCCGCTGCGCTCATCGCCGCGAAGCTGCACGCGCTCTCGCACGCCTCGCTCTCGGCCGGGCACGGCCTCACGCACATGATGCAGGGGATCAACGAACATCTCTGCGCGTACCTCGATGACAAGTCCTTCGTTACCATGGCCGCGGTCGCGATCGATCTGGTCCACCACACCGTCGAGTGTCTGAACGCCGGCCACCCCGCGCCGCTGGTGATCCAGCAGGACGGGGCCATCCACAAATTACAGAACGCCGCGAACATGCCGCTGGGTATTGAGCGCCAAGCCATGATCAGCCAGCAGACGGTCATCCAGCAAGGCGACCTGTTGGCGTTATTCACCGACGGGCTGACCGAGCTGAGGGACGCGCAAGGCCGGGAGCTTGGGCCGGACCGGCTTGGCGACCACCTTGCCGACATCCACACCTCAGAACCCGTCCGGTCGGTCGCCGACGCGGGCAAGGCGTTGGAGGCGGTTCTGGACGGCATCCAGGCCGACCAAAGCCCCGTAGATGACCGGACGTTCGTGCTGGCTAAGCCGGTCTGATCTGAGCGATCACTTCAATGCCAATGAGGCCGGCCAAACTCGGATGAATCCGGCGTGTTCTATTTTGTGGGTGGTGCCTGCGGCCTGTCCAGAGGTTGTTCAGGGCAGGTCACGCGGCGGATTTTTGATCAGGCGATGACCGCAAGAACTCGGTGGCTTGCTTGGCCTTCATCGGCTTGGCGAAGTAGTACCCCTGAGCCCATTCACAATCCAGGGTCTGCAGGTGGACGAGTTGGTCGATTGTTTCGATCCCTTCGCCGACGATTTTCATGTTCAGGTGGTGCCCCAGTGAAATGATCGAGTTCAGCACGGCGCTGAATACACGGCTTTCGCCTAGGTTCCTGATGAAGCTCTGGTCGATCTTCAGGATGTCGATCGGGAAGCTGTGCAGGCAGCTAAGCGACGAGTGTCCCGTGCCGAAGTCGTCCAGCGCCAGTTTAACCCCCAGGCCCTTGATCTGATCGATGACCTTTGCCGTGTTCTGCCGCTCACCCATGATCGTGGATTCGGTGATTTCTAGACACATGCGTTCCGGGGGCGCGCCGGTCTGTTTCATGATCTTTCGAAGGTCCCCGACAATGGACGGGTGGATGATCTGTCTTCGGGAGATATTCACGGTGACCGTAAAATCTCGGCCAGGTTCGATCATTCCCAGCCACTCACACAACTGCGTGCATGCCTGGCGGAATACCCACTCGCCGAGCTCAATGATGATGCCCGTTTCATCGGCAAGCGGGATAAATTGATCGGGTTTGATCAGACCACGTTCAGGATGGTTCCAGCGTACCAGGGCCTCGAACCCCGCGACGGTCCTGTCCACGGACGAAACAATAGGCTGGTAGTGGACCTCCATCTGCCCATTCTCTACGGCCTGGCGAAGCTCGTGCTCCAGGTTTAACTGCTCCATCGCTTCGTCATGCATCTGTGCGTCGAAGATCTTGAGCCCGTTTCGGCCGGCCGACTTGGCGCGGTACATCGCGGCGTCGGCGTCGCGTACCATGTCCTCCGGCTGGCTGTACAGGTCCGAGCTCATCACCAAACCGATGCTCGCCGTGGATACGATTTCGTGGCCATCGATGTGGTAAGGCTCGGCGAACAGCCGTAACATCTGATTACATATCTCGTTGGCCTCACCGGGGCCGTTTAAATTGCGCAGCAGCAGCACGAACTCATCGCCCCCGAAGCGTGCGGCCGTGTCATGCTCCCTCAGTTGGGACCTGAACCGCTCGGCGATCAGCT
>CBDUNP010000550.1:0-1956 GCA_965368605.1 uncultured bacterium
TCGGCCGTCATCTGCCAATCCCTGCTTAATCAAAACATGGGGCCCGCCCGCCGACAACGCGGCACGCTGCTGCTGATGCTGCTGGAAGCCCAGCTACACATCGGCAGCCTCCCCGGCGCTTACGCCGCATTGCTGCAGCTTCATGGCCAGCGGTTATCACTCGTCGAGTCGCTGCAACGGCTGGCGCTGCAGACCCGGTACGAAGTCCTCGCCGGCCACGACGCGGCGGCGTTGTCCGGCGTCAGGCAGAAACTCCTGCTCGCTGAGCTCATGCCCGCCGAGCACTGCGGCGCGATGCACGCGATGCTGACGACCTCCGCCACCCGTGCCGGGAAAAGCGACCTCGCCGACTGGCTCTGGTCCCGCACCAAACTGCTGTGCAGCCCCGAGCAGATCAAGCATCTTTTTGAGAGCCCGTTCGCCATCGGCGTCGTCGCCCCGCCGGACCCCCACGGCTAAAGCACGCTTAAACCAATCAAAGCCACTATATTTCGCCCCCCAACCCAACCCCATCCCACGGCGCACGCCCAACGCACCCCCCGAACGCAAACGCATAACGACCCTTCCCGCTCCTATAGCGTCTGCTCAAATAGACTATATTTAAGTTTAATATGGTCTATTATTTTTCTGGGTGATCGTCCCGCCGCTTACGAACGGCCGTTCGCCTGATATCATCCCCGCATGCTTCTAGCGATCCTCCCCAAAGTCTGGTTCCTCGATCAACCCCAGTGGCTGCTGCTCTTGATTGCGCTGATCGGCATGGCCGGTGTCATCAAGGGGGCGGACTGGCTGGTGGAGGGGGCCGCCGGCATCGCCGCCAAGCTGGGGATGCCTAAGATCGTCATCGGCGCCACCATCGTGTCACTGGGCACGACCAGCCCCGAGGCCGCCGTCTCCGTCCTCGCCGCCTGGCAGGGCAACGCCGGGCTCGCGCTGGGCAACGGTGTCGGGTCGATCATCGCGGACACCGGCCTGATCTTCGGCGTCGGCTGCCTGATGACCAAACTCCCCGCCGACCGCTTCGTCCTCAAACGACAGGGCTGGGTCCAGTTCGGCTCGGCGGTCCTGCTGGCGGGGCTTTGCTTCGCCCTCTACGCCACCCACGGCCACGACGCACAGCTCGGCCGACCCATCGGCCTGATGCTGATCGCGCTGCTCGTCGCCTACATGGCGATGTCGGTCAGATGGAGCCGGCAACATAGCGCAAACACCCCCGACCTTGAAGGCCAACCGCTGGACAGCATCGAACACGTCCCCGCAGTAGACCAGTCGGAGTCACCGAAGCCCGTGCTGACGCTGATCCTCATGGGGCTCATCGGCCTGGGCATCGTCATCGTCTCCGGCGACGCGCTGGTTGCTTCCGTCAGCGAGGTCGCCGAGAAGCATTGGCACGTCCCCAAGGCCGTCATCGCCGCCACCCTCGTCGCCTTCGGCACATCACTCCCCGAACTCGTCGTCGGCATCACCGCCATCCGCAAGGGCCACGCCGAGCTACTCGTCGGCAACGTCATCGGCGCAGACATCCTCAACGTCCTCTTCGTCATCGGCGCCGCCGCGCTCGCCAAGCCCCTGCCCATCACCGAGCCCGGCACCGCGCAGCCCCTGATCTTCCTCTGGCTGCACCTGCCCACCATGCTCATCATGCTCACCCTCTTCCGCATCTACATCTCCCGCGCGACCCGCGCCGGCAGCTTCTCCAAATGGATGGGTGCGCCGCTGGTGATTATGTACGTCGCGTATACCATCATCGGGTACGCCGTATCAATTTAATCCAATCCAAATAGCCCCCCACCAAACGCTTGCGGTTTAGCGCTCCCCCATCCTTCACATCGAAAATCACGCTTCTCCCATCTCCCCGCACCGGTTACAATGCTCTCCATACATTTCACCCAGGGAGCACACCATGTTCGCGACACTCGCCCGCAGTTGGGAATACGCCAAGATCAGTTACGGCGT
>CBDUNP010000551.1:0-1949 GCA_965368605.1 uncultured bacterium
CCCGCCCTGGGCGTTGTGGTGGCCGATCATGATCGCGACGCCGGGCGTGCTTAACACGCCCAGGCGTGTGACCCGGCAGCCGACGGAGGCGAGCCCCGCCGCGGCCGCCATCTCGAACATCTGCCCCGACGGTCGCGAGTCTCGGCCGAGCACGACGTGTGGGGATTTATTTCCAGTCGATTGGATCAGCCAACTGCCGAACGCCGCGGCGTACGTTGCCGCGACCGGGGGCGTGAGTGACTTGCCGACCAGGCCGCGCATCCCGCTCACGCTCAACATCAAAGGTGCATTGTTATTCATCGCTATAGGTCTCGACTCAAAGTGCCTGCAAATATCTAACGGCTTATTTCATCGGCGGGTTAGGGGCTTTGAAATAGCTTCAGGCGTTTCATCCGAACCACGTCCGCAGCGTTGCCAGTGTGAGTCCTTCAAGCCCGGCTTCGACGCGGTTGGCTCTGCTCAGTGCCGAGGCCGGCCCCGTCGTCGTGATCCCAAGCGTCAAGAGCCCCGCACCGTTCGCAGACTCGATCCCGGCTGCGGTGTCCTCGATCGCCAGGCAGTTTTCGGGGAGCAGCGCCTGCTCGGGGTGTTTTTCGGCGAGTTTTTCGTAGGCCATCCGGTAGGTCGTCGGGTCGGGCTTGGATCGTCTGACGTGGTCAGCCGAAACGATGATCTCAAACCGGTCCCGACGATTCAGGCTCTTGAGCATGAGTTCGATATCGAGAGTGGTCGCCCCGCTTGCGATCGCGATCGGGATCTGGCTGTGGGCTTCGTCGATCAGTTCGACCGCGCCGGGGATCGCCGCGGCGCCCTGGTTGACCAGATTCTCGAACGCGACTTGTTTAGTTTTTTTCAGCTCGTTGATGTGGGCGTCGTCGGTCGGCATGCCAGCCTCGGTGAGCATGACCCGGATCGCATCGCGGTCGTCGTAGCCGATGTAATGTCGCAGGTAGTGCTGGTAGTCAAACGCTACGCCCAGGTCTTTGCCGATCTCCATGAAGGCCTTGTAGTGGACCGGCTCGGAGTCAACGACCACGCCATCGAAATCAAAGATTATCGCCTTAAGCATCTTGAGAGTGTAGGGATGTGTGTTTGGTTCGGCAAAGTGAAATTAGGGGATGCCCCTCGCCGAGTCGATGCCTTATCATATTAAGGATGCGTGACACGACAGACTCGACAGCGTTGCCCCGTTACGAGCAGGCTCTGGACATGGTCCTTGCGCGGGTGTCTGTGCTGGATGAAGAATTGGTTCCCCTGGGCGGCGCGTTGAATCGGGTCTTGTGTGAAGCGGTGGTCGCGGATCGTGATCAGCCGCCTTTTGATCGTTCCGCGGTGGATGGCTACGCGGTGCGTTCCAATGAACTTGTCATTGACAAGTCGTATCCGATCGTGGCGACGATCCCGGCTGGCGGCGTCGCGGACCCATCAGCGGACCTGGCCCGGGGCGTCTCTCGGATCGCGACCGGTGCCGCGGTGCCCCCGGCGTATGACGCGGTCATTCCTTTGGAGCAGGCACGCGAAGACCCGCAGTGCCAGCACGTCGTCTTTGAGAAGCACACGATCGAGCCCGGCGCATGTATCCATCGTCGGGGTGCCGACGCAAAGGCCGGGCAGGTTCTTATTGAACCGGGGACATTATTAAACGCACCGCATATCGGGATCGCCGCGGCGGTCGGTACGGTGATGTTGTCGGTTAAGCACAAGCCCAGCGTGTCGTTGATTACCACAGGCGATGAGGTTCGGCCACCGGCGACCGCGACCGATGAGCTTGAGCCCTATCAGATACGGAACTCCAACGGCCCGATGCTCGACGCGCTGCTGCGCGGGTTGGGCACCGAACTGATGGACCACGTTCATGTGACAGATGATCCGGAGGCGACCCGCGCCGCGGCCGAAGAGGCGTTAAGCAAGTCCGACCTGGTCATCACCGTGGGTGGGGTCAGCGCCGG
>CBDUNP010000552.1:0-1949 GCA_965368605.1 uncultured bacterium
CGCTTAAGTCGCTTAGTCGGTCAGAAGTGAAATGAATAGGTTATGGGGCGTTCATGTCGCCCTAAACCCCTGCCCTTTAGGGTCGGCTACTGCGACCACGGCGGCGTGGATGCTCCGCGCCCCGGTCGAGTGAGAAAGAGGGGGTGGAGAATATCGTCACGGCTTTGGCAGCGACCGGATAAACTTGCCGACCAGATTGATCGTCGATTTTTCGTGCCTCCAGGCCTCGTCGTCGTGTTGCAGGAAGAAGGCGTCGGTGGTGGTGGCGAGGACCATGTCCAGGTCGTGCAGGAGGATTACGAGTTGGCCGCCGTGGCCCCATGCGAAGTCGATGTCGTGTTCGCCGACGGTGGCGGACCACCACTGGTAGCCGTAGCCCAGTTCCCGGAAGTAGGGGCCGATGTGATTGATTTTGTCTTTGGTGATCCAGGCGTCGGGTGAATAATTCTTAAGCGAATCCTCGACCCATTCGGCCGGGACGACCTGTTGACCGCGGTATCGGCCACGGTTCAGATAGACCAGCCCCAGCTTGGCGGCGTCGCGTGCGGTGAGGTGAAGGTTGCCGCAGCCGTTATTGTGGCCGTGGGCATCGGTGCCCCATTCGCCGGCCTGGGCATCGATGGCGTCAAGCAGTTGCGTCTGCGTGAAGTTCTTGAGGGAAGAACCGCTCGCGCGTGTGAGGATGATGCCCAGCCAGTTGGACGAAAAGTTGCTGTAATTAAATTGTGAGCCGGGGTCGCCCAGCAGTGGGGTCTTCTCGATGAGCGGGACGTAGTCACCGGAGAGGATGCCGTCCCAATACTCGGGTTTCATTTCCTCCCAGGGGTAGCCGGCCCGCATCTGAAGCAGGTGCCTGACCGTGATGTGATTCTTTCGGGGATCGGTGATAGCGTCAGCCACCTCCGGGAAGCTGGCGATCATCTTCTGGTCGATGCTGTCAAGGACCCCCTTGTCCAGCGCAATCCCGGTCACCGCCGAGGTGAAGCTCTTGGTCACGGACGCGAGCCGTGTCTTGTTGTCGACCGACGACCCGTTGTAGTACCGCTCGGCGACGATCTTGCCGTTCTTGATAATGATCAGGCTGTAGAGCCTTGGCATGTGTTCGGCATCAAGATAGAGCTCAGCCACAAGGTTGGGGTCCAGGCCCTGTTCTGTGGGTGTGGAGACCGGCCAGCCTCCGATCGCTTGTGGCGCGTAGTCGATGTCTTGAATCTCCTCGGGGTCGGGCCGTAGCATCTGAAACACCTGCGGGCGCAGTGATCTGATCCGGTCGTAGTCCAGCTTTAAGCCCAACGGCCCCAGCGCGGTTGCGATGGCGTCATAGACGTGTTTCACGTCCTCAAATGGTGAAGCGATAGAATCCGATGGCGTGTTGCCGAAGCTGTCTCTGGTATGTCTGTCAGCGCCGTGGTCCAGGAGCGACTGGGCGATATCAGCCCGGCAAAGTAAGGCGGCGGTGTGCAGCGGTGTGGCCCCCTGACTGTTTCTGGTGTCTAGGTCGGCACCGGCCTGGATCAAGGCGATAGCGGCTTCCGTGTTGCCAAAAACCGTTGCAATCGTCAGGGGGCTGGAGCCATACGCGTCGAGTTGATTCAGGTCCGAGCCGGCCTTGATGTGCTGGTGTACGGAAGCCGTGTCCCCGGTCATCGCCGCCATGTGCAGGCTTACCGCCGGGGGCGCGTTGGTCTGTGCGACAAGCGTTAGTGTTATCAAGAGGGGAATGGCGGCTGTGAGTCGGCATGGATTCATCATGACAAACTCCAGAAGGGGGTGGGTGACCAGAGTTTATTGAGCAGAGGATTTAGGGGTATCATAACAAGACTTAAAAGTCTTATCAATGCTATGCGTCACCACTGACTAGAAATACGTCTGCGAATCTGATTTAGAGAATCGAAAACCCCTGCCCCTTCGGATCAGCCACCGCGACCACAGCCGCATGAACGCTCCGC
>CBDUNP010000553.1:0-1948 GCA_965368605.1 uncultured bacterium
CGCCCGCAGGCGGCGGCCCCCGAGGCCCAGCCTCAGCAGGCGTCGGGGTGGACGCTGGACCTCACGGCCGAGGCGTATCCGTTCCTCAAGCTCGTTCCCTGGGTGCTGCGTGTCGCGGCGTTGATGCTCATCGGCCCGGCGTTCAAGGCCATGCTCATCGCCAACGATCAAGGGTTCAGCGCGGTCGTCAGCATGCTCGTGTTGTTTGCGGGCCTGACCCTCGTCGCGGTCACCTGGACCGTCGGCGAGATCGCCACCGCAGTCCGTGACATCGCGATGCGGAACACGACCACGTAGTCGATAAAATATTTAGCCACAAGAAGGCACAAAATACACAAATGTGAGCCGCGGCATGAGGCTTTACTTGTGGGTTTTGTGCTTTTTTGTGGCTATGGCTTATTTGGCGATACACTTGCATTCCGATGAAAGCTGATCCATCTACCCCATCTTCAGCGTTGCCAGCTCCCCGGCAGGCAGCGGGTCGAGTTGTCTGGCTGCTCCTGCTGACGTTGGTCGTGGCGGGGGTGCTTGCTTACATCAACACGCTGCCTAACGACCTGGTCTTTGATGACATCCCCTGGGTGGCTGACAACCCGCGAATCGTGAGCTTGTCCAATGTCGGCCAGATGCTGGCCGAGACGAATCGCCCGGTGTTAGAAATCTCGCTGGCGATTAACTACGCTCTCAGTGGAGAAAACACCACCAGTTATCGCGTGATGAATATGATGATTCATATTCTTGCCGGGCTGGTGCTTTTTGGTTTGGTGCGTCGGACATTGTTGTTGCCAAAGTTTGTCGATCGGTTTAGAGGCAACGCGCATTACCTTGCATTTGTCGTTGCGCTGCTCTGGCTGCTGCACCCTCTTAACACGCAGAGTGTGAGTTATCTCATTCAGCGTGGCGAGTCCCTGATGGGGCTGTGCTACCTGTTTACGTTGTACAGCTTTCTGCGTTACGCGGCCGGCAATGGTAAGCATTGGGCGATCGCGGCGGTGGTCAGTTGCTGGGTTGGGATGGGCAGCAAGGAAGTGATGGCCACCGCGCCGCTTGTGGTCCTGCTCTTCGACGCGGTCTTCATCGCCAAGTCCTGGCGGGAACCGTTGACCAAACGCTGGGTTGTCTACCTCGGCCTGTTTTCCGCCTGGGTTCCCCTGGTCTTTATCCTCACGGCGATTGCGGGCACGGGCCCGGAGGCTTCGGCCGGGTTCGCGCTCGAAGAGAAGATGCTCTCGCGTTGGACGTACCTGCTCAGCCAGCCGCAGATTATTGTTGAGGTCTACTTACGCAAAGCGTTTTGGCCGAACCCGCTGGTCATGGACTACGGCTGGGTGCCTGCGATCCCTGAAGACACGCCCGCGGAATTTGTCACCGGTTTGTTTATGCGCAACGTCCTCTGGCAGGGGACGCTGTTGTTAGCCCTTTTCCTGGCGTCGCTCTGGGGAACGCTCCGTCGAAGGCCGTGGGGGTTGCTGGGGCTGAGTTTCTTCCTGATCCTCGCGCCGACCTCCAGCTTCATGCCGATCGCGGACCTGGTGTTTGAGCATCGGATGTATCTTTCGCTGATCCCGGTGATCGCGGGGGTTGTATTCGCGGGGTACTCGCTGCTGCACAAGGGCCTGCCGGGGAACGCGGGGGGCTACGGCTGCGTGCTGGTTGCAGTGCTCGCGGTCGTGCTTGGACTATTCACGTTTGTCCGCAATACTGAATACCGTTCCCGGATCACGATCTGGGATTCGGTCGTGGTTGCCCGGCCGGAGAACCCGCGCGGCTGGTACAACCTGGGATCGGCCCTGAAAGATGCGGGCGATACGGAGCAGGCCTTGCCGTGCTACGCGAAGGCGCTTGAGCTGCGCCCGAACAGCGCGGATGCACGCTACGGCATCGGCGTGCTGCTGCTGGAGGCCAATCAGTTGCCACTGGCGATCGAATATCTGGAGGCGGCGGTCGA
>CBDUNP010000554.1:0-1936 GCA_965368605.1 uncultured bacterium
TCGATGTTCATCGTCAACGCCGACGCGGAGCCCGCCGCCCACACCACCGCTGCACCACCTAATAAAAGTTGCTTGATCATCTGGTTACCCTTTCCATCGGGGTTAGATATGAGGCGAGATGTGTTATGAATCTGCCGACCCACCCACTAGGGCCCGCAACCAACGCCTCGAAATGACTTAAATAATATAATCATCCTCGCCGCAGTTAACAAGGATTATCGGAACCTATTTAGATTTAAATGTGAAAAACGACCTGAAAGCCCTAAAAATGATGCGAGCACAGTAAGGGTGCTACCCACTCTTTACCCCCGCCCGCTACTCCGCAACCACACGTAAAGCACACCGCCCCGTACCTTTACAGGATTCACACTCCGCCGCGTTCCCCGCAACATGGCTCAAGCAGTGATCTATGCGAGACTGGATGACCCCATGCATCAGCGGGTGCAGCCCGATCGGCGCGGTGACCAGATACGAGACCCCGGGATGCTCGGCCGCCGCCGCTTCCGTTAGCCTCGGGATGTCTTCGGTCCAGTGCTTGCCGGGTAGAAGAAAATACGGACAGACCACCACATGCTTCGCTCCCCGCCTGACACACTTCCCAAACGCGGTCGCGATCGAAGGCTCCGCCAATTCCATATGCGCCGGCTCGACGATGTTGTAAGGCGTGGACCCGGCGAACTCCGACACAAACCTCTCCAGCATCCGGTTCGACTCGGCCCGCCGGGAGCCGTGATCGACGATGACGATGCCGGTGCCGGTGCCGGTGGTAAACGCATCGGTTTTGGATGGCGGGTCGTCTTTGCCCATAACACGCCATCATAGACAGGCCGAATGACAAAGTCACTGGCCGGGCGAGACCACATCGGGCGGGATCGACAACACCGAACGCCGGACATAAAACCGCCATGCGGTAAACACCAATATCACACCCGCCAACACCTGATAACCCGAAATGCCTGCGTAGATGCGGGGCGTGTCGCGCATCGGCTCGTGGGCGATGCGAAAGATGGCGTAGGCCAGCAGGTAGAGGTGGAACAGCTGATGGCGGAATACCCCCCGGCGATACATCACAAACAACAGCACCGCGGCGGTGAGGTTGAATCCTAATTCGACCCAGGCCGCGGGCCAGCGTGACAGGCCATCTGCCCCGGCCAGTGACCACCAGCCCTCGGCACAGACCACGCCCGGACAGCAGCCGTGAAGCAGACAACCGATACGCCCCAGCGCCACCCCGATGGGCACCGCCAACGCAAACACGTCGCCGGTCGGCTGGGTATAGCCCGCGAGTTTCTTGCCGGCCTCGACGCCGAGGTATCCGCCGAGCAGCGCGCCCAGGATCGTGCGCCCGACCAGCGCGTGACGCCAGAAGTCCGGCTCGCCAAGGTGGGTGTGCAACTCAACGATGACATACCCGAGCTTTGCACCAATCAACGCGCCCAGAAGCCCCGCAACATATACCACCACCATCTCCGGCCGAGACTTGAACCGCCCCGACCAGATCACCGCCGAGATCCCAAGCCCCAGCGCCATCATCAGGGTGTACCAAGGTGTGTGCATCATTCGGTGCCCGCGTATCGCAGAGTTTAGGCAAGGAAGGCAGGTCGATTTCAAGTCACGACACGCGCCGCGTGTAAAGCGGCAGCTACGACAAGCATCGTGATTCACATTACGTCTGAGCGGCCCGCATCGCGTAGTGTCGGCAGAACGACTCGAGCTTCCCGCCCTCGCCGATCACGTGCACGCAGCAGCGGTCGATCCGGTCCTGGTCATACGTCCAGGCATCCATAAACGGCTTGATGAACAGCCGAAGGATGTCGTCCGGCCCGACCTCCAGGGCCTTGAGTATGTGGCCAAGCTCCTCGGACTCGCAGCCGCACTTGGCCAGGTCGTCCATCGTGAAGTTGATCCGGTCCTTTAGAAAACCCTGGACCTGCGA
>CBDUNP010000555.1:0-1924 GCA_965368605.1 uncultured bacterium
TCGGCACGGGGGGGAGAGACACGCACCCCGGTAGAAACCGACCGGGGTGTTTTTTATGTATTTCGTGATTTTTCTTGTTAAGACGTTGATATTTCATTACGTTATTCAGTCTTGGCGGCAGGAGCGGTCTTTCTGTTATTTTCTGTGAGAGGGTGTGTGTTATGGTCGTGCCGAGCGAGGGGTTGATTAAGCGTAAGCTGCGTCGTTGTATCCGTGCGGGTTCGGTCCCAGCGATGGCGGCGGCGGCCTGCGTCTTGCCGACGGGCAGGGCCGAGGCGGACCTGATGTTCCTGCCAAGCCTTAACCAGGTGATCGACCTGGACCTGGTCACGTCGGGCTCGGTCTCCTTCATCTTCGACATGGACAACGACCCGCTGGCGCCGCTGCAGCCCGAGGGCGGCGGGCTGATCAGCCCGCTTGTTGGCCTGGTCGAGTTGGTCAATTACAACGGCATGTATCACTTCGCAGGGAACGACGCGCTGCAGTCCTACAGCGTCGGCTCGCTGGTCGACAATCTCTCGGTGAGCATCTCCTCACAAAACGTCTCATTCGGGACCCTGGCAGGTGGGCAGTTCATCGGCATCCAGTTCCCCAACGCCGACGACACCGGCACGCACTACGGCTTTTTCAAGATGGAGTACGACGCCGGCCAGAACACCATCACGCTCTCCAACTTCGCCTACGAAACCGTGCTCGACGCCCCCGCGGTGATCAGCTACATCCCGGGCGATCTTGACGGCGACGGGTTCGTCGGGATCAGTGACCTGAACACCGTGTTGAGCAACTGGAACATGACGGTGTTCGCCGGCGATATCTTCTCGGGCGACCCGTCCGGCGACGGGTTCGTGGGTATCGACGACCTGAACACGGTGCTGGGGAATTGGAACAATGGTATCCCCCCGGTCGCCGGGGCCGCAGTGCCCGAGCCCGCCGCGCTGGCCGCGATGGGGCTGGGGGCGTTGGGCTACGTGTCCCGTCGGCGGGCCCGTGGCGAGTAAGGGGCTGGCTTCATCGAGTCTCTCGGCGCTTCACAGATCGGATCGAACGACAGTCATCACAAACGGGCCCTGCTTATCGCGTGGTCAGGTGCCGACTGGGCGCTGCTCGAGCCGCTGCTGGAAGCGGATGAGCTGCCGCACCTGGCGGGGCTGATCGGCGCGGGTATCCTCGGTCACCTCGCCCCGAGCCTGCCGGTCGAGCCGGCGCTTGGGCTGACCACCGCGGTCACCGGCGTACACGGACACCGCCACGGCGTGGTGACGCCCGAACAGCCGACACCCGACATCGCCAACACTTTACGCGCCGGGCTGGAGCCGGCGATGCGCCATCTCTGCCGTGTGCCCACCCTCTGGGACGACCTGGCGCGAGCCGGCCGGGATGTGGCCGTGGTGAACTGGCCCGCGACGTACCCGCCGCATGACACGGGCGCGCAGGTAGTCTCGGACCGCTTCTTCCACGCCGGGACCCTGGCGGGCCTGGGCGCGGCGGCGGACCCGGACGTGGCAAAGACGATGGTGGCCCCCGCGCCATTGGCTGATGAACTCTGGCCGAGGCGTGTCGATCCGCGGTCGATCACGCGCGACGAGATGCGTTTGTTTGTCCCGGGCATCGGGCGGGTGATGCCGACAGATGACCCGAGGTTGCCGATCATCGCATCGCTGATCGCGCGGACGCGGACGGCCCACCGATCGGCGATGCATATCGTCGAGCGGGACGCGCCGCAGCTACTCGTGCTGTGCTTCGATGCGCCCGCGCTGGCCTGCCGACATTTCATGGACTACCACGACCCGTGCCATCCCACGACCGACCCGGCCGACGCCGAGGCGTTCGGCTCGGTGATCGGGCAGACCTTCCGCCTGCTGGTTGACTTGCTCGGCCAGTTGCTCGACGCGGTCGGTGACGATTGGGACGTCTTTCTTTTTTC
>CBDUNP010000556.1:0-1912 GCA_965368605.1 uncultured bacterium
AGCGCCTCGGTGATGTGCTCGCACTTCTCGCATGTGTATTCGTAGATCGGCATGGGTGTGTCCTGTGTGCGTCGGATCGGCATCGACTATAAGCTAATGCCATGGCACGATCCAAATCATCCACCGACAAGATTTCCAATCCGTTACAACTCGGCGGCATCCGCACCGGCACGATGGACTACCCCGACGCCGGCGGCGGTCCGGGGTGTCGCGTCGCTTTCTTTGACACCGGAGCCGGTCTGCGTTTTACCGTTGCGTTGGGACGCGGCGGGGACATTGTGGACGCGGCCTATAACGACACCGCCCTGGCGTACCTCACGCCCAACGGCCTGCGCCCGGCCACGCAGGGCGTGCAGCGCGACGATGACTGGCTCCGTGCCTGGGCCGGCGGGCTCATGACGACCTGTGGCCCCGAGACGATCGGCGCCCCGCGCGTTGAGGACGGCAAATGGGTCCCCCAGCACGGGCGTTATTCCAACATCCCCGCGGCTGTGATCGGGCTGGAGAACCCAAGCCTCGACACACGCGGTGGGTCGGACCGGATGTCGCTGACCATGTTGATCCGAGACGCGCGGATGTTCGGCCCCATATTCGAGATTCGGCGGACGATCTCCTGCACCCGGGGCGTCCCGGAAATCCACCTGCAGGACGAAGTCACCAACCGGGGTGACACCGAGGTGGATCACAACTGGCTATATCACATCAATCTGGGATACCCGCTCTTAGATAAGGGTGCCAAACTTATCTACCGCGGCAAGGCTGCGGTCCTGCCGTTCTCCCCCAAGGCGATGGGGGCCGCACGCCTGAACCGCTACAAGCGCATCCCGGACTCGCGGGCTGAGCATGTGGGCACGGGTGAGGACTGCGTTTTTGTCGATCCCCCAGCCGACCGCAAGGGGCAGGTCCACGTCGGGCTGATCAATCCCAAACGCCGTCTCGGATTCGAGGTGGTGTATCACCGGAAGCAGTTCCCGCGTTTTGTAAACTGGCAGCACTTCGGCTTGGACGGAAGTTACGTCACGGGGCTTGAACCCTGCTACGGCTCACTTCTGGGTAAGGACAACGACCACAGCCCGTTGGCGATCACCTCCCTGAAGCCGGGGCAGAAGCGTAAGTATGAATTGACGATGCGGGTGCTGGACGGCAAAGCGCAGATCGACGGGCTGAAGAAATACGACGGGCCGTTGCTGCCGGTGGCGGATTTGTAAAAAATCACGCGGCGCTCTACAAGCCAGCGCTAAGCCGCGAGCGGCTTAGCAGACTTATTGTGAATCACAGTCACGTCCCGTAAAACTCAGTTCGTCAGGTTGCCTTTGTCGACCGCGATCTTCATCATTGTGGGCAGGAGGTAGTTCGCCCCGCGGTAGGTGTTGATCTGCCCGGACAGGATGAAAACGGTTGAATCGCCGCGGCGTTGGACCGTTTCTTCCATGGCCTCAAGCAGCTGGCAGGCTTGAAGCACCATCGGCAGCTCGGGGTTCTCCATCGCATCCGACTCGAAGACGAACAAGAGGTGCCCGCCCTGAGCGGCGTGGATCAGCCGTCCGCGCCGGCTGACGATGAACTCGCCCTCTCGGCGGAGTGGCGGCGGGTCTTCCCCGGGGGCGATGCCCAGTACCGCGGGGTCAATATCCACACTCGCGGCCGGGGCCCCCGCGCTGGGGAGTGGCTGCATCGTCGGCGTCTGCTGATTAGGTTCGATGACCGGCGCCGCTTTGCGCGACCCCAGCAGGTCGTTCATCGCGGCCTCGGCTTTGGCGGCGTCCGATTCCGGTGGTGACACGGCTGGCGCATCGGCGTCCGGGGCCGGCGTGGGCGGGTTCGACGTCGGCTCTAATTCGGGCTGGGCCTGGGGCTGCGTCGTCTCAGGCGTCGCGGCGTCCTGGGCGTAGGATGGCTGGCACAGCAATCC
>CBDUNP010000557.1:0-1911 GCA_965368605.1 uncultured bacterium
CCGCGGTGGCGGTCGAAGGGCTGGTCGGCATTAGCGGGAGCGACTTCAACGCCGACGGCGCTGAAGCGGTCGATCGCAGCGCCCAGCGCGTCGGTCGGGAAGTTTTCCAGGGTGATCTGGCTTCGTGTGATGGCGGCGGCGGCGACGTAGGTGCCGGCCTCGATGCGGTCGGGGATGACGCGGTGATCTGCGCCGCTGAGTTCGTCGACGCCATCAATGATCAGGCGGGGTGAGCCTGCGCCCTGGATCTTTGCGCCCATCTTGGTCAGCAGGTCGGCGAGGTCTTCGATCTCGGGCTCGCAGGCGGCGGACTCGATAATCGTCTGCCCCTTCGCGAGGACAGCGGCGCAGAGGACGTTGGCGGTGCCCAGCACGGTTGAGCCGGAGGGGCCGCCCAGGAAGACGTGCGTGCCGATAAGCCGATGGTCCTTGCCGGGCGCGGTGGCGACGATGTCGCCAGCATCGAGGATGATTTCTGCACCCAAGGCACGCAGGCCACGCAGGTGCAAATCTACCGGTCGGTCGCCGATCGCGCAGCCGCCGGGCATCGAGACGCGGGCCTTGCCGCGTTTGGCGAGCAGTGGGCCGAGGACGCAGATGCCCGCCCGCATGGTCTTGACGATCTCATACGGGGCGGCGGTCTGTGACGGGTCGGTGGCATGAATGGTGAGCGGTCGGCCGGGGTCTGAGTCTTTCAGATCGATCTCGCAGCCGAGCGTGCCCAGCAGGCGGGTCATGTTGCGAATATCCGAGAGGTCCGGGACATCCTGAAGGGTCAGCGGGCTGTCGGTGAGCAGCGCGGCGGCCATGAGCGGGAGGCTGGCGTTTTTTGAGCCGTGGACCCGGACGGTGCCCTTGAGCGTCCGCCCGCCTTTGATAATGAATGCATCCATAAGAAATAAGATACCGGGTTCGAGGATCGGGGGTCGGGTCAAAAACGCTGGCAACACAAGACAGCGCGCCGGAGGCATGGTACAACGTGCGCTGTTTGGCTATACCGTTGTATCGGACATATGCGGTGTATTCCCTGATCCCTGATCTCCGTCCCCCGAACGCCACCTCATGGACCTGAACCAACTGATCCGAAACGTGCCCGACTGGCCTAAGCCCGGGATTCAATACAAAGACATCACACCGCTGCTGCGCGACCCGTCCGGGCTGGCGATGGCGGTGGAGCTGATGGCGAGCCCCTGGCGGGGCAAGGGCGTGGACCTGGTGGTCGGGGCCGAGTCCAGGGGGTTTATCTTCGGGACGGCGATCGCCCAGGCACTGTCAGCAGGGTTTGTCCCGATCCGCAAGCCCGGCAAGCTGCCAGCCGAGACCCACGCGATCAGCTACGAGCTTGAGTATGGCAACGACACGCTGGAAGTCCACACCGACGCCGTCACCAAGGGCCAGCGTGTATTAATGGTTGACGACCTTCTGGCAACCGGCGGGACGATGAAGGCCGGCTGCGACCTCATCGACAAGCTCGGCGGCGATATCGTGGGGATCACGGTCCTGATCGAGCTGAGCTTCCTGCCCGGGCGGGAGCTGGTCAGCGGGTACGGATCGGTGCACGCGGTATTGACGTATGACGATTGATGGTGAGAACGAGGCAGGCCCTGGCCTTGCGCAGGCCGATCCCCCGCGAAGCTGGGAAAATGATGGGGAGCGCGGATAGAGATGACACTTTTTTCGACCGATGACGGGCCATTCGATCGTGGCGAATAACACCTCCCAACATCCTGCAAATCACGCATACGCCGGGTACTGGGACCGGACGCAGTGGCCGTTGCAGGGGCTGTACTTCCTGCTACCGCTACTGATCCTTTATGAAGTAGGCACGCTGATGCTTGCGCCGGAGGGGGACCAACGGCTGCCGCCGATCGTGGCGGAGTCGCTGCTGGATAAAGGATTTCAATGGTTCGG
>CBDUNP010000558.1:0-1890 GCA_965368605.1 uncultured bacterium
TTGCGGCTTAGCGATCCTGCGTGTCCCCCTCCCATCTAGCGCGCACAAAAGCCCCCATCCGCAACCACAAAATCATCACTGCCTCAAAATCCATTTCACCTGCCCTTTACACGACTTGCCTGTCTCACCCCACGACCGTAACCCCATCCATGCGCACAGACCCGTCGCATCGGCCACTAGTAGACCCCCAACGCATCCCGCAACGGCAACGTATGCAACAGTTGCCAACTCCCGGAGACCGGGGGCCGGGGGCGGGGCTGACAACCCACGACGGCGATCGACAGCTACCCTGAGTATCCAAAGATTAAAAGGACCAGGACTCGCGGGCTGCCCGACCTCCTGCCCCAAAGCCCGCCCGCTCCTGCGGATGGGACAACGGACAGAAAAATCGCGACCCCAAAAGGGACGTGATCGGGGTTAGGACTTCGTAGCGGACCGCCCCGGCCGGATGACGGACCCACAGGACACGGGCTTTGACCTGGTCCCATCGCGCCGCGCCTGCCGCCACAAGCCGGAACCTCGTGGTTTTTAATCTCTGAATGACGATGGCTGATCGCTGATGTGAAGACAGGAATGCAGAATTAACCACAGAGGACACAGAGAAGAAAAGAATGTAGACAAGATGACAGGATGGACAATATAAATTGCGCGATCTGATCGCCCATCCTATCCGGTTAATCCTGTCATCCTGTCCACACTCCCCGCCTTGCGCTTCTCGCGGACCCTCTGTGGTTCACTTCTTCTTCGCGCTCTTTGCGCTCTTCGCGGTTAATGCTTCCGCTTCATTGCCCCGAACAGGCCGAGCACCATCACCGCCACCGTCCCCGGCTCAGGCACGTTCGCGGCGGGCGTCTCCGGCGGCGTCCCGATGTTCCAATTCCCCAGGACCAGGTTCAGGTCGTCGATCCCGATAAACCCGTCCAGCGTCGGGTCGGCGCGGGTGTCGACCGTGGGGATCGTGTAGTTCCAGTTCGCGAGCAAAACGTTCAGGTCATCGATCCCGACGAACCCGTCGCCGTTGATGTCGCCCGCCGAGGCGTCCCCCGGGAAGACGTTCTGGTTCCAGTTGCCGAGCATGGCATTGAGGTCGTCGATGCCGACGAAGAAGTCGCCGTTAAGATCGCCGACCATCGCGGGGTCGCCGGTGAAGATGGTGTTGTTCCAGTCGCCCAGGACCAGGTTCAGGTCGTTGATCCCGACAAAGCCGTCATCGTCCAGGTCGCCGTCGATCGGCTCGCCGCCGGTGTTGACCAGGTCGAACTTGCCGTTCTCGATGAAGCCCTGATAGTTGGCCTGGAACCCGTCGATATTCGTGACCACCAGGCTCCATGTCCCGATCGCGTCGTCGGCAAGCGTGAATCGGCCGATGTCAAAACTCCCGATATCCGTCTGCGTGGTGTTGTACCAGGTGATGTCGATATGGCTCTTGGAAAACTCCTGCACGTCACCGCCCAGGTCCGCCGCAAACCCGATGAGCCCGGGTTGCTGCCCGTTCCCATCCATGTACGTATCGAACTCCAGGTCCGGGAAGTTGGGGAACAACAGCTCGTTAGGCTTGAAGTCGCTGCCGTTGTCATCCTGATAGATCTTGTCCTGATCGCCGGGGTTATTTCCGGGGTTCGTGATCGTAAGCAACATCTGAGCGGCGCCCCAGTCTTCGGTCGTGTTGACCATCAGGTCCTGCACGACATAGCCGGGGAATACCGGGTTCTGCTCGGTGTCCAACACGATCTCGAAGCCGGCGTTGAGCGCAGCGAGCGCGTTGGATACGGATAGACCCATCGCCATGGCGAAACAAAAAAACCTGAGCATGTGTGACGTCCTTAATCGGGCGTTTGAGGCAAAACCAGGGAGGCCGGGGCAACCGGGGCCGTTCGGATCATTCCGGGG
>CBDUNP010000559.1:0-1868 GCA_965368605.1 uncultured bacterium
GCAAGGCCGGCATCGAAGATTTCAACATCGTCGGCGACCGAGGGGCGGAGTAGATTCACTCGAGTGTGATTATGATCGAACGTGAATCCAGACTGCCGTTGCTGATCGGGGGTGTGGTCGCGTTGCTGCTGCACAGCCTGCTGGTGCCGGTGTGGGGATTGGGGCTGACCGGCGGCATGAAGGATCAGCCCGACACGGCCCCCGAGTTGGATCAAGTGCTGGAGCCGCCGGAGTTGCAGGCCGGGCAGTCCGAAGAGAACGTCACGAATATCGCCTGGATCGCCTACGACGACTACCGCGAGCTGTTGGCCAAGCACTCGCTCGTCGAACAGCCCGCCTTGCAAAAAGAGGTCGACCCGGCCCCGGATGCCCCGATCGAGTTGGACCCGACACCGCCCGCCCCGAACACGCCGCAAGCCGCCGCATCATCCCCGCAGAGCAGTAGCGCCGATGCAAGCGATTCCCCCGCTGTGCCGGTCAGCCCGACGGTCCCGGTCCCGCTGCCGAATCCCGATGAAACCAGCGACATCCCGTTCGTGCCCGAAGGCCCGATGTCCCCCGACGCCGTCGCCGCCTCCGCCGATGCGCCTCAACAACCCGACCGCGCACCAGCCGACGCCGACCCGTCCCCCCGCGACAACCCCAGCCCACCGGAAAGCTCCGCCAAACCCACCGCCGCCCCGCGCGACGAGGCCGAGGCCCCACCGGTCACCATCATGCCCGGCACCCTCCGCATCCAGCCCGGCAAGGTCGCCACCCACCTGGGCGTCGAGATCAAAACCGTCATCGTCCGCCCCTCCCCCGCCGCCTACTTCAGCGCCATCCCCCGCAACCCCAAAGCCAGGCTCTGGTTCAACAACCAGGGCATCGTCACCCACGTCGAACCCATCCGCACCACCGGCGCCAAAAACTGGGACGAACCCGTCCGCCGGGCGCTGGAACAATGGAAAGCCAAAGGCGAGAAGATTGATAACCTTGAAGGCGAGTTGCAGATGACGGTTGAGGTGTTATTGGTTGGGGAATAATGAGATACCGGGGTGAGTTCAACGTCCGTTCGCCTATGCACCACTAGATCCGGATGACAAATTCTTAACCAAATCATCTAAATCAGACGCTTGACGAATCCGCACAGGAACTTTATACGAGGGCCCTCGATCTATCGGATTGTGTGCACAATACGTTCGATCTCTCCAAGCTTCGACCGCAGATTTTTCTTCCTGTGGCAATTGATGCCACTGCTCACTAATGACTGCGTCATGCCATTCATGCAGTGTAATTGCGCCATCTAGATCATGGACTAATTGCCACACAGTTACGTCGTATGGCCACAAAGTTGCAAAGGGAAATGCCGCATAAGGCTCATGCGGTACTTTACACCACAGCACCCCACAATCAGGGCATTGCTCAAGGCACATCCAACTTCCATTTTTAACTTGGTTAAACTTTGGGAGGTTATTGAAGCTCCAAAGTTGCCGAGCTGGATGGCCGCACAAGTCACACATATTTCATCTACCCCGCCGCGGCATCCACCATCTCCGGCAGTGCGTTGCGCAGGGCGTTCTGGATGGCGTCTTTGGTGATGCCGCGCCAGGCGTGTTGATGGCCGGCGTTTTTTTCACGGAGGCGGTCGAAGGTCAGGGCGATCTGCTGGAGGCGGGCGCTCTCCGGCGGGGTGGATTCCCAGATGCGGACCGACGGGTGCGGGGTCGGGGTCATGTCTTCGCCTTCGTAGGCTAAGACCTCGAACATCTTTTCGCCGGGGCGGACGCCGGTGATGGCGACCTGGATGTCTTCGCCGGGCTTCATCCCGTGCTGCGCGATGAAGCGCTCAGCCAGCTTCAACACATTGACCGGCTCGCCCATGTCCA
>CBDUNP010000560.1:0-1868 GCA_965368605.1 uncultured bacterium
TATCGGTGATGGCTGCGCCGGTGACGAAGACCCCCAGGTCGAGGTTGGGGACGTGCTGCAGGGCGTAGTGGGCTTCGCGCCAACCCCGGCCGGTACAGGGGACAACGGTCAAGCCGGCGGCCTGCGCCTCGGCAACTGCGGCGAGATTCTCGGGGCTGACCTTGCCTTCGGGGCAAAGCAGCGTGCCGTCGAGATCGATCGCGAGCAGGCGGTAATTCATACCCGCACTCTATCATGGCGGGGTTAGGTTTCAATGCATCCACAAGCCCGCCGTTCGTTTTTTTACAATAGCGGCGAGAACAGCGAGGCGACGCCCTCGGCGTACTGCTTGACCATTGGGCGTTTGAGCCAGGCGCTCAGGAGGATGGGCTCGCAGTCGTTCAGGTAGTTCTGCTGAGCGAAGCGGAGGTGTTGGGTGATCTGTTTGCCGTAAAGCAGGACGTTGACCTCGAAGTTGAGGTAGAACGATCGGATGTCGAGATTGGCCGACCCCAGCAGCGCGAAGGTGTCATCGACGGTGATGGTCTTGGCGTGGAGCATGCCGGCGGTGTAGGTGTGGATGTTGACGCCTGCTTCCAGGAGTGTTTGGTAGTAGTACCGGCCGGCGGCGGCAACGATGGGGTGATCGGATTTCTGGGGGACGACCAGGTCAACTTTCACGCCGCGGTCGGTGGCCATGGCCAGGGCCAGCAGGGTGGGCTCGTCGAGGACCAGGTACGGGGTGGTCATAATGATGTGGCGTTGAGCGGTCGCGAGCGCCGCGATGAGCACACGGCGGAAGCTCTCGCCCTCGTGGTTGGGCCCGGTGGGGACCAGTTGTGCCGCCATCTCGCCGGTAGGCTTTAGCGCCGGGAACATCTGGCCGTGGTCGTGGAGGGTCTGGTCGGTTTCAAAGGTCCAGTCTTCACAGAAGAGCTGCTGGAACTGGGCGACGATGGGGCCGGTGAATCGGCCGGAGAGGTCAACCCATTTCCCGGCGTGTTTATGGCCGTAGTCTTCGTTGACGGCGTTGTGGCTGCCGGCGTAGGCGGTCTGGCCGTCGATCACGGCGACCTTGCGGTGGTTGCGCAGATCGATGCGTGCAAGTTTCTTTCGCCAGAGCGACGCGGGGAGCATGTCATGCACCTCGACGCCGTTGGCCAAGAAATCCCGGTAGAGTTGGCTACGGAACAGAGCGCGTGAGCCCGCGGCATCGGCGAGGAGTCGGCAGGCAACGCCGCGTTGACGGGCACGGATCAGGGCGTCGCCGATGCGTTGACCGATGTCGTCGGGGCTGAAGATGTAATAAAGAAGGTGCGCGTGGTGCTGGGCGGCGTCGATGTCGGCGACGAGTTGATCGCAGAGCATGTCGGCGTTGGAGATGAGTTCCACTTCGTTGCCAGCCACGATCGGGTTCCCGCTGATACGCTCGGCTTGGAGGATCATGTTGCGTTGCTGCGGGTCGATCTCGGGGCGCACGGCGTAGCGAGACAGGTCGTCGGGCAGGCTTCTGGAGCGGGCCTGGGATATGGCATGGCTGTGCGAGCATACGCGGCGGCGGCCCAGATGATTCACGCCTAGCAGCAGGTAAACAATCAGGCCCAGCTCGGGGAGGAACATGACCAGCGCCAGCCAAGCCATCGCGGTGCTGGGTGTGAAACGCCGGCGCAGGATCACGGCGACCATGACGATACGGATGATCCACTCCGAAACGGTGATTGCAAAAAGAAAGAGCCAGTACCAGGACATGAGGCGGGGCCTTTATGTTGCCTTTAGGTGTGGCAGGTATGTGGCGGGTCAGTGGGCGGCCGCGAGCCCGCGGGTCAGGGCGACCGCCAAGTGGTCGCAGGTGATCGACAGATTGACATTGGAGCCCAGCAGCTTCTGGG
>CBDUNP010000561.1:0-1866 GCA_965368605.1 uncultured bacterium
TATCGGTGATGGCTGCGCCGGTGACGAAGACCCCCAGGTCGAGGTTGGGGACGTGTTGCAGAGCGTAGTGGGCTTCGCGCCAACCCCGGCCGGTGCAGGGGACGACGGTCAGGCCGGCGGCCTGCGCCTCGGCGATGGCGGCGAGGTTCTCGGGGCTGACCTTGCCCTCGGGGCAAAGCAGGGTGCCGTCAAGATCGATCGCGAGCAGGCGGTAGTTCATCCACGCACTCTAACATGGCGGGGTTAGGTTTCAATGCGTCCGGGGGCTAATTGTTCGTGTTTTCACAATAGTGGCGAGAACAGCGATGCGACGCCCTCGGCGTATTGCTTGACCAGTGGGCGATTAAGCCAGGCGCTCAGGAGGATGGGCTCGCAATCGTTCAGGTAGTTCTGCTGGGCGAAGCGCAGGTGCTGGGTGATCTGCTCGCCGTAGAGCAGGACGTTAACCTCGAAGTTGAGGTAGAAGGATCGGATATCAAGGTTGGCCGAGCCGAGCAACGCAAACGAGTCGTCCACCGTGATCGTCTTGGCGTGGAGCATGCCGGCTTTGTAGGTATGGATATGCACGCCCGCTTCCAGCAGGGTCTGGTAGTGGTACTTCCCGGCGGCGGCGACAACGGGGTGATCGGACTTCTGCGGGACGACCAGTTCCACCTTCACACCCCGATCGGCCGCCATCGCCAGCGCCAACAGCGTCGGCTCATCCAAAACCAGGTAAGGCGTGGTCATGATGATGTGCCTCTGCGCTGCGGCCAGCGCCGCGATAAGCACCCGGCGGAAACTCTCGCCCTCATGGTTCGGGCCGGTCGGGACGAGCTGTGCCGCCATCTCACCGGTCGGCTCAAGCCTCGGAAAAAGCAGGTCGTGGTCATGCAGGGCCTGATTGGTCTCGAACGCCCAGTCCTCGCAGAAAAGCTGCTGGAACTGCGCCACGACCGGTCCGCTGAATCGGCCGGAGAGATCGACCCACTTCCCCGCGTGCTTGTGACCGTAATCTTCGCTGACCACGTTGTGGCTCCCTGCATACGCGACACGCCCATCGATCACAGCAACCTTCCGATGGTTACGCAGGTCAATCCGCGCGAGCTTCTTACGCCACAGAGACGCCGGGAGCATGTCGTGGACCTCTACGCCGTGACTTAACAGCTCACGGTACAGCCCGCTCTTAAACATCGCCCGTGATCCGGCGGCATCGGCCAGCAGCCGGCAGTCAACCCCGCGCTTACGCGCCCGAATCAGGGCGTCCCCGATACGTTGACCGATCTCGTCAGGCCGAAAGATGTAGTACAGCAGGTGCGCGTGGTGTTCCGCCGCATCGATGTCTGCAGACAATTTCTTACAAAGCTCGTCGGAATCAACGATCAACTCCACATCGTTGCCCGCGACGATCGGATTGCCGCTGATGCGTTCGGCCTGGAGGATCATGTTACGCTGCTTGGGATCGATCTCGGGACGCTTGGCGTATCGCGAAAGGCTGTCCGGCAGATTCCTGGTGCGGGCTTGTGACACGGCCTGGCTGTGCGACTGCGCACGCCGACGACCGAGATGATTCACCCCCAGCAGCAGATAAACAATCAGCCCAAGCTCGGGCAGAAACATCACCAGCGCCAGCCATGCCAGTGCCGTGCTCGGCGTGAACCGGCGACGCAGGATGACAGCGACCATCACGATGCGGATGATCCACTCCGAAACGGTAATCAGAAACAGGAACAGCCAGTACCAGGACATGAGCCGGAGCCTTTATGTTGTCGTGAGGTGTGGCATAAGCGGTGAGTCAGCAGGCGGAGGCCAAGCCGCGCATCATCGTCACGGCCAAGTGGTCGCAGGTGATCGACAGATTGACATTGGAGCCCAGCAGCTTCTGGG
>CBDUNP010000562.1:0-1864 GCA_965368605.1 uncultured bacterium
CGGTCCCCGCCGTGGATATGCGCCAGCCGACAACCCCCGGTCGTCGCGGCACAGGCCGCCGCCAACACTTCGATACGATCGCCAAGCACGACGACAAAATCGGGACGCAACGCCGTAAACGCTTTGCCAAACCCCGCGACGCCCCGGGCAAGCGCCTGCGTGTCTGCGTCCAGGCCGGTGCGATCCTTAACCTGCATACGCACCTTCGCGTCGATCTTTACCCCCGCGTTGGCAATATCTCGCCACGATCCCTGAACCATATGCGACCCCGCCACCACTACGCGCAGGTTCAGCAACGGATGGGCTTTGATCGCGCGCATCGTGCTTAACAGCAGCCCGGCTTCCGCCCGGCTCCCCGTGACCACCGCGATGGTTTTTCGCTTCCTGGACATGATTACGCGACCGAACTCTGCCGGCGTTCCAGCAAGACCGCCTCGGCGATACGCAGGTCAAGCTTGCTGTCCACGTCGATCACGTCCTCCGGCTCATTGATGATCGCCCGGCGGTCCTCGCCAAGAAAAGCGTGCGGTTGCCCCGGGTCAACCTTAAAAAGATTATCCCGTGTCACCGCGATCACCCCGCCGTTGAGCATGTACACCGGCGGCAGGTCCTGACGCCGATAGATGCTGTTTGGCTGATACATCAGTAGCTCGTCGCCCGCCGCGCCCCCTACCTTCTTCATCCAGTACGGGTGCATCTTCTCGACCGGGTAGACGCTCTGCACACTGTCGCATTTTGTTTCGATCAGCTTGGCGACGGCCCGATCGGTCAGGTCGGCCGGGCGCACGGGGATGTTGCCGTAGAGAATCACCACCGCGTCGTAGGTGGTGTCGTAAAGTTGTTCGGTCGTCTGGGTCGCCTGCCGCGCGGCGCTGTCGACGGTGGCCGTATCGCTGGCGGTTTCATCGGTCCGCCTGACCACCTCGACGCCCATCGATCGCGCCGTCTCGGCATACGAATCGCTGTCCGTGGACAGGATAATCTTGCCCGCTCGGCTGGACCCCAGCGCGTGCTCAATCGTCCAGGCAAGCATCGGTCGGCCAGCGACCGTCAGGCCGTTCTTCCTGACCAGCCCCTTGCTGCCCGCCCGCGCCAGGATTACCGTGAGTACTTTCATTGTCTTTCCTCTATGCTTCAATCGACAACAACCGACCGATTACGGCCGATGCCACTCCACGCACCCGCCACAGATCGTCAGTTCGTTCCACTTGTTCTCTTCGTGTGCTTTGGCGAGTTGTTCTGAGCTCCGCCAGATATCGATCAGTGTCTGGGTGCGAGTGTCGCCCATCGGAGCACGCCCCAGCCAGTCCTGGTCGCAGCGTGCTACCGTCCCGTCGCTGAGGATCGACATCCGTCGGGTGATCTGTCGGCAGCCCTTGCGGTCCGGCGGCTGCATCGGCACGGGACTCAACGCAGGCATCAGGCCGCAGCCTTCGCAAGCCGGCTCGATTAGGGCCAGGCCCATGTAGTGCGTCCACTTGTCAAAGAAGCTCTCCATCTCGGGAAGCGTCTCAATCGTCTTCACCATCGACGGGATCAGCCAAGGCAGCGCCGACTTCCCGTCCGCGCCTTCCCCAGCCCGCTTGATTCGTTCGTTGTAGAGCCACTGGATGTTGTTCAGCACCTGCCCGTACTTGTCCTCGCCCATCACCGCCTTGTAGGTCCCGCCCGTATCCGCATTGAAACGGACCTTGATCAGATCAACCGGGACCGCCAGCAGCTTCTCAAGCTCGGCCTGATCACACAATAAGTCCGTTTCGATCCCGACACTCATCACGCCGACCTCTTTTGCTGCCGACACGATCCGTTCCCAGTCCGGGTGCAGCATCGCGTCGCCGAGCCCGCCGAGCATGAGTGTGACGTC
>CBDUNP010000563.1:0-1855 GCA_965368605.1 uncultured bacterium
CCCCGGGAATCAGTGGACCGCCGACGCCGACCTGGCCAACACGTCCGTGCAGAACGGCGGCCTGCTGATCCAGAAAAACAACAACGATTTTGCCGGACACTACCTGCAGATCGACAACATCGATCAGGGCGAGGCCTGGCTGGTCATGGAGATCGACGGCTGGAACCTCACCGACTTCGATCCTGCCGAGCGAGAGGAACTGCGGCTGGGTTTCCTGGATAACGACACCCTCTCGGGCTCATCGATCACCGCACAGGTCGAGATCGAGCGCAACGCCTTGGGCGGGATCGAGATCAATGGGCAGGCCCTGGGTAGCGGCACCGACATCGCCGCCGGCGCGCTCTCAACAACACAGAACGATACTTTCACCGTGGTCCTTCACCTGAACAAAGACACGAATACCTACGAGATCATGACCCGAGACGGTGCCGGCGCCTGGACGTCACTTGGCTCGGGCCAGGTCGATCCGACTCGCGATGGCAACACGCTACGCCTCGTCGCAAACAACCACTTCGGCGGCCCCGGTGAGTTCTTCGACATCGGCAGGATCTACCTGACCTACGACAACCCCCTGGCGGTCGCGCTCATCGGCGACCTCGACGGCGACGGCTTTGTCGGCATCAACGACCTGAACATCATCCTTGCAAACTGGAACCAGAGCGTGCCCCCGGGGAACGCCTTGGCCGATCCCAGCGGCGACGGCTTTGTCGGCATCGATGACCTGAACACCGTCCTGGGCAACTGGAACGCCGGCACACCGCCGACCAACCTGGCATCCATTCCCGAGCCGGCGACCCTGGCCCTGGCGGGCCTGATGTCTGTCGGATTACTCGGCCGTGGGGCCTGAAGCAGATTAGCGATGGCTCATCCTCACGATGAGTTCATATTAGTCACGACAGACTTGGAGAGAGAAACCTGTAACGACTTACCAAGTCTTTTCAACAAAGGAGAAAGAGATGAAGTTCGCAAAGACGTGTTTGATAGCGCTGGTGTCCACCGGCGTGTGTGGCGGCTACGCCACGGGCGCAATACTGGAAGACATTCCATTTAATGACGTCGCCGGCACCGCCATCGAAGCGGCCGCCAACGCCGCCACCGCACACCTGTTCGACATCGACGCCGACCTGGCAGCCGTCACCACCAACGGCTCGGGCCAGCTCAACGCTTCGCTCAAGAGCAATACAGATTTCGGAAGCACCTATATCGATTCCGACGACGTCACCACCGGCCGTCTCTGGGGCGTGATGGAGCTGACCTGGGACTTCGACCTGGGCTCCCTGGACACCGCCGAGAACGAAGAGATCCGCCTGAGCCTGATCCAGTTCGATCCACGCAGCACCTTCGTCACCTCCGAGTTTGAAATCCAGCGCGAGGACGACAACACCCTCACCATCTTCGGCAACGCGGTCGGCACCGGATCGGTCGATACCGCCAGCGCCACCCTCAGCATGACACAGTCCCAGAAGTTCATCGCGATCGTCGCGGTTGACCTGGACGCCGACGTCACCGAGGTCTACTACTCCGCCGACAACGGCGCCTCGTTCACCACCCTCGGCGGCGGCGTCTTGGACCCGGCACGTGGCGTGGCCTCCCTGAGGATGGTCCTGAACAACGACCTGTCCCAGGACAGCGTCCTGATCGACCGCGTCTACCTGACCGACACCAACCCCTACCCCAACCTGATCGCCGACATCCCCGAGCCCGGCACCGCCGCGCTCCTGAGCATCGGCGCCCTGGCGATCGTGCGTCGGCGGGCGTAAACCGCAGGATCAGATGTATCAAAGAATCGTTTTTTGGCGACTAAACCGACGGTTCGTATATGGCTAACGCATATAAACTGACTCCCCAATCGCTT
>CBDUNP010000564.1:0-1848 GCA_965368605.1 uncultured bacterium
GGGCCCCGCGCCGCTTCCCAACGGGTCGCGCCCATCGCCAGGTCCATCTCGATGTGGCCTTGCGCGTCGCGTAGCGATGTGAGCAGTGAATCAACGCAGAGAGAGACGCCGGTCAGCCCGTTGCCCAGGATCATGCCAAGCAGCGGGATCATGTAGCGCGGGTCGTACCAGGGGCGGACGCCGACGATCAGGCCGGTGACGGCGATGGTGGTGAGCATAGCGCTGACCGCCAGGCAAACCAGCGCGAGGAGTGTGAGCCCGGGGAAACGGGACTCGGAGCGTTGCACGGCGGCGTGGCTTGCGGCCAGCAGCATGACGATGACGATCAATGCAAGCAGCCAGTGTGAGCTGGGCTCGAAGACGAAGCGGAGGACCAGGCCTAGAAGAAAGAGTTGCAGTACCGTGCGGGTCGCGGCGATGAACAGGCGTTTTTCCAGACCCAGACGCAGGCCGAGGCTGACGAGCCCGGCGACGAGGACCAGGCCGGTGGCGAGCGCGAGGTCCCAACCGTTAAGGACGATAGCCTGACTGACGAAGTTGTTTGCTGCGGCGGGGTCAGTCATGGGTGACCGCCTTACTTTGAGGCATGTAGTCGGCGAGGTCGATGACTCGCGTGCAGATGCGGTCAATCAAAGCGCGGTCGTGGGACACCAGCAGCACACCCATGCGTTCCAGTTCCTCCATCGCGCTGGCGAGCAAGGCCTCGACCCACATGGTTGCGTCGGCATCCAGGGCCGACGTCGGCTCGTCGAGGAATAGAAACTTCGGGTTCGCCATCAACGAACGCACCAGGCTGACCCGCTGGCGTTCACCCTCGGAGAGTTGCAGCGCGACCGTGTCGAGCTTGTGGTACAGCCCGACGGCTTCAAGCATCGTCGCGGTGGTGTCTCGTTCGTATCCGTTGTGGACAGCAGCGAACTGTTGCGGCCGACAGATGTTGTCCCAGATACTCCCGTCCCAGAAGACGGGCCTTTGCGGGACGAGCATAACCCGTCGTCGAAACCCCGGCCAACCGACCTGCTCCGGCGTGTGTGCGTCGAGCGTGACCCTTCCACCGGTCGGGTCGATCAGGCCTACAACCGATCGCAGCAGGGTCGTCTTGCCGCAACCCGAGGGGCCGACAAGGCCCACCGCTTCGCCGGGGCTGATGTTGAATGAAACACCATCGAGCAGCGCGGGGCTGTCGGAGCGGTCGGCTCGGACTTGCAGGTTCTCGATGGCAAGCACGGGGATATGCTACCGGGTATCAGGCGGCGGGGTAGTCGGGATTACAGGCGATGGCGGCGGTGTAGGCGTGCTGCGCCTGCGTGAGTTGGTTGGCGGCCCGGCAGGAGACGCCGAGGTTGAAATGCCATGGGGCCTGGGTGTTGTCGATCTCGATGGATGCCTGCAGGTGTTTGATGGCGGCGGCGTAATTTTCTCGGCGGTGCGCGATCATGCCCAGCAGTTGCAGGGCGACGGCGGTGGTTGCAGGCGCAGGGCATCGCGGCAGGCGGATTCTGCCTGATCCAGCCGGTTGGCCTGCAGGTCTTGCGCGGCGCGGGTGATTTTTTGGCCGACCAAGGCGTCCGGAATTTCCGGGGGGTTCGGCGGGGGCATGGGTGGCATGGCGTGTACGCCTCGAGACGGGTCGGTTAGTAAAAAGAGCCCAAAGCCGGTGGGCCTTGGGCTCTAGAGTTTGGGTCTCGACTCGGGCCGCCCTACCCCACCGATAGGGCGGCCACGATTTAGCCGAGCAGTGACAATACGCTCGAGGCAGAGTTATTTGCGATCGCCAACGTGGACGTGCCCGCCTGCTGGAGGATCTGGGCACGGGTGAGCTGAGCGGTCTCTGCGGCGAAGTCGGTA
>CBDUNP010000565.1:0-1845 GCA_965368605.1 uncultured bacterium
TTCCGCACGCACTACTCGGTCTGGTACCACCACCTGAGCATGGACCGCGAGGGCCGGCTGTTCCTGAACTATCAGTACTACGGCAACCAGCTGAACGCCGAGCAGATCGCGGCCTACCGGCAGATCTGGCCGGAGGACGGCGTCCCCAGCACCGCCCGGCCCTACCCCGAGCAGCAGACCATCACGCAGATCAAGGCGCACGACCCCGCGATGCTCTTCACCGACAACGCCGGCAAGGACTGGCGGCTCGCGACGAGCCCCGATCTGTTCGAGGGCGAATGATCAGACGCACAAGACCGGTGCGTCTGACCGGGCCATAAAAAAATCTATTCGTCGTTGTTCTTGTGCTTCTTGAATGTACCCAGCGACAGGCCCAACCCCACCAGCGCGCCCAATACAAACGTCAGCCCAAGCAGCGCCGCCCGGGGCATCTCGATACTGATGAACAGGAAACGCGTCTCGACCGTGGCGGTGTTCTGGAAGATGATGATCAACGCCAGAATGATGCCGACGCTGGCAATGACGAGCTTGGCTTTTTTCATGATATGACCTATCCCGCCCGGCATCTCTAAACGTTACCCGCTTATTGTACCCGACAGTAAACCACGCTGCGCCGCGCCATATAATCATGCTCCGCAACCACCGCCGCGATGGTGCGTGCCAGCTTCTCGCCGCCTACGGCCGAAGGCTCGATCGGGTTGGCGTAGTCCTCCGGGGCATCAAACAGCACGCGCAGATCAAGAACTGGAAGCCCGTGACGGTGCGCCGCCCGGGTGATCACGTCATTGAACCCCGCCAACGCCATGACCGACACCCGCTGGTCAGACGCGCGTTTGTAATTGGAATCGTAAATCGTACAGACCGTGGTCGGCAGCCCCAGCTTCAAAACGCCGGCGATCATGTCGCGATACGCCGACTGAAAAACATCTCTGACATCGGCCATCTCGAGCAGACCCCGCGCCACGTCCTCGGTCGGCCGAGACAGCACCGGCTCGGCCTGGAGCGCATCGTTGCCACCGACGCTGACGACCAGGTGCGTCGCATCCCCGGGCAGGCCTTTTAGTTGCCCCGCAATGTCTTTGGCGGTGTCTCCATCCACGGCCAACAGCGTCGCGCGCCAGCCACCGGGCAGGTGGGATCGCAGTTGATCGATCACCGCCGGATCGTCTTCGCCGACGTAATACCCGTTGTCAAAAATCGAGTCGCCCAGCAACACGACGTGGCCCGGCCCGGCAGGCGCCTCCACATCGCCACGCGCGGGCATCGCCGCCAGCGCGGTCGCTCCGAGTGTGGAAACCATCATCTGTCTACGCGTGACATTCATGGTGTTGCCCCTGTTGTGCCGTCAGTATAACCGCCGGCGCGCAGCAATCGCCAGAAAATAGGGCGGGAGCACAAGTAATCCGTGCGCTGTCAGACGTACTAGATCAGGTCGAGTCTGCGTGCGGCCCAGAGGATCAGCAGGCCGAAGATGCCCAGCGAGCCGACGACCAGAAACGCGCGGAACCGGTCGGGGTCGGTGATGAGTAGCGCCCCGCCGAAGCCGACCACGGCCAGCATCAAGGCCGCGAGCCGTGCCAGCCAGAGGATGACCGCCCGCTCACCGACCGTGGCCGGCCGATGACCGCCGGGCTTGTCCCCGCCGAAGCTGTCAAAACCGCCGAAATCCATCGTAGGCCCCTGTGAGTAGACACAACACCACGGCTCTGTATCGGCTGACAGAGGAGGCGGCTGAATCCGGGCCTGCGTGAGAAATAGATCAAAAACCCTGCTACTGAACCGGCTCGATGCTCTCGACCTCGAAACCCCACTTCCAGTCATCGAAATACAAATTCACGCCATCGA
>CBDUNP010000566.1:0-1843 GCA_965368605.1 uncultured bacterium
CTGGATGCGGATGCACACGCTGATCTGGAACACCGAGCAGCAGCCCGACTGGGTCCACGAGCTGATCGGAAAGGCCCAGCAGGGCGACGCCGACGCGAAGGCCCAGCTCCGTGAGGAGATCACCGAGCGGATCGGGTATTACGTCCGTGACCGCGCGACGCGGTTTGATGCCATCGACGTGCTTAACGAGGTCCATCATCAGCCGGTGTATCTGGAAATCTTCGGGGTTGAAGGGATCGCTGATATCTACCGGGAGACGGCCGAGGCGATCCGCGAAGGCGGCGGCGAGGCGCAGACGTTTATCAATGAGTTTAATATCCTCCAGTGGTCCAGGCGCCCGCCTTATGTGACCGACGACACCGAGGCCGACCCTTATGCCAACTGGTACCGTGAGCACGCCGAAGAGTTGCAGCACCACGGGGCCCAGCTCGACGCGATCGGTGTGCAGTATTACGCCAACGCCGACCCGACCATCGGAAGCAACAAACACAGCGCCGCACGCATCGCGCAGGTTCTACACAACCTCTCGATCACCGGGCTGCCCATCGCGCTGACGGAGTTCGGCGTGTCACGTGGTGCCGAGCCTGAAGATGCGGCCAAGGTGCTCTCCGATACGCTGAGCCTGATGTTCGGGCACCCGTCGGGGCAGACCTTCCTTATGTTTGGTTTCTACCGGGGCGCGACCTGGGAACGTGCCGCTGAGGGCACCCTCTTCGATACCGACTGGAGCGTGTCCGAGCCGGGCAAGGCTTATCAGGCATTATTAGATCAGTGGTCGACCGATGAATCGCTAATAGTCGGAGATGACGGCACGGTCGAGTTCATCGGTTATTACGGGGATTACGAGGTCAACATCGACGGAAAAAGCTATCCCCTGACGATTCGCAAGGGGCAGTATGAGTATCAGATCAAGACACGGCCCGCGGCTGCACAGAAAGCAGAACGGGCAGGAAAGGATACGCCCATGAAACGTGTCGCCATTATTTTCGACGACGGGCCTCACCCCGAACAGACCGAGAAGCTGCTGGCGATCCTGGCCGAGCGGCGGGTCAAGGTTACGTTCGGGCAGATCGCTGAGTCTGCGCAGGCACACCCCGCCCTGGTTGAGCGCGTCATTAATAACGGGCACGAAGTCGCGAACCACTCGCTTTCGCATAAGCACCCCGACGAGCTGGATGATGCCGCACTCGCGGAACAGGTCGTTGCGGCACAACGCATCTTTGAGGATGAATTGGGGGTCAAGCCCGTGTGGTACTGGCCGCCCTACCTGGCGCGAGACGCCCGCCTGACACCGGCGGCGGCATCGGTGGGGATTGATCTGTATGACCCGCGAAATTTGGGGGATTCAAAGGCCTATGTGCGGGAGCATAACGCTGACGAGATCGTCCGCCGGGCGACCACCGGCGTGAGCGATGGGTCTGTGATTCTTTTCCATGAATGGCGGGCGGAGACCGCGGAGCGTCTGCCCGAGATTCTTGATGTGTTGACGGAACAGGGTTGCGAGTTCCTGACGTTTAGTGAACTGCACCGCAAATCTCAAACTTCGGAATGATCTTCCGGCATCAATAAAAACAGCCGGCAGACCGTTAGGCCTGCCGACTGGAGGGGGGACTTGATCGCTGAAGATCAACCGTGCTTCAGGCACGTCGTCGGATCAGAGCAGCGGCACCGAGGGTCAGCAGCGCGAGGCTGGCGGGCTCGGGGACCGCGGCACCGGGGGCCGGGGGTGTGCCGGCGTTCCAGTTGCCCAGGACTTCGTTGAGGTCATCGATGCCGACAAAACCATCACCGGAGGGGTCCGCCAGTGGATTGCCCGGGGGCACGTTCTGGTTCCAGTTAGCCA
>CBDUNP010000567.1:0-1841 GCA_965368605.1 uncultured bacterium
CGGTCGATCGCCGCGAGCAGGCGCGGGCGCAGCTTCTCCCATTCGGCCGGATCAAACGCCGGCTCTGTCACCACGTCGGCGAGCATGTCCAGCAGGACCGGCCAGTCGTCGCTTAACGCGGTCGCCTGCGCGTACGCGGTGTTGTTCCCGGCCGTGGCGTTGAGTGTTGCGCCGAGGTCTTCCACCGCATCCGCGATCTGGTCCGCGCTGCGTGTGGTCGTGCCGCGTGTCAGCATCGAGGCGACCGCGTTGGCGACGCCTTCCTTGCCGGGCTCATCCGCAAGCAAACCGCCGGTCCAGTAGAACTGCATCGCTACCGCGGGCACCACGGTCGTGCGCTGAACGATCAGCTTCAGCCCGTTATCCAGTGTGTAGGCTATCGGGGCATCGACCTCGATCCCGACGGCGGTTTCATCGGATGACGACAGGTTCGCGTTCAGGCGTCGGATCAGCGCGTCGTTGTCAAGCTTAACCGGGTAGCGTTGAAGCGACATCGGGTCGATCGGCGGGGCCTGGCGTTTGGTCAACGCGGGGTCCGGGGCCTGCCCCTCCTCGCGGGGCAGCAGCTTAATCGTGATCAATCGGTCATCGGTCAGATACTTTTGTGCGGCCGCCTGCAACCGCTCGGCCGTCATCGACTGCACCGCCTGGGCGTAACGCTTGAGGTAGCCCGGCTCGCCCAGCGAGATCACTTCCCAGGCGAGCGTGGACGCGACGCCCTCGGCCGTCTGATTGTTCTGTGCGATGTCGGCGAGCACTTTACGCTTGGCGCGATCCAGTTCCGCCTGCGACACGGGCTGGTCGCGCAGCTTCGCGACCTCTTTGAGTATCTCCGCTTTGAGTTCATCCAGTGACGCCTGCCGGCCACGCGGCTCGGCCGTCACCGCGAAATACCCCTCGGTCCAGACCGAGCTGGAGTTGTAAGCACCGATCGTCGTCGCCAGTTGTTGCTCATCCCGGATGCCGCGTTTGAGCCGGCTGGATTCGCCCTGACCCAGCACCATCGAAAGGACGTCCAGTTCGTAGTCGCCTTCCGCGCCCAGCTTCGTGCCCGGCCAGATCACACGGAGCTTGGGGATGTCGATGTCGGCGTGGCCTGTGATGCCGCGCGGCTCGGCGATCGGCGGCTCGATCGGCAGGCTTACCTCCGGCAACTGCCCGGCCGGGACGTCGGCCCAGAGTGAGGCGACCCGATCCACGACCTGCTGCTTGTCGATGTCGCCGACCACGAGGAAGACCATGTTGTTCGGGACGTACATCCGCTTATAGAAGTCGTAGATCTCGTCGCGCGTGATGGTCATGAAATCGTCGAGGTAGCCGATGATCGGGTCGCGTGCCGGGTGCGCCTGGTAGCGGACACGCTGGGTAAGTTTCCAGAGCACGACGTCCGGCCGGCTGTTGCGCATCTCCATCTCGCGCTGGATCACCGTGCGCTCGCGCGCGTATTCGGTTTCGTTGATCTGCGCGTTCTGCATCCAGTCCGAGACGAGGTCGATGGCGTCGTCGGTGTGTTCGCTGACGGTGTTGACGTAGTAACGCACGTTGTCCAGGCCGGTGGCGGCGTTGGTCTGTGCGCCGATGCGGCCGAGGACGGCGTTGGATTCCTGTTCGCTTCGGCTGGAGGTCGTGCCCCCGGCCAGGAGGTGTTCCAGGAAGTGGCTGAGCCCGGCGCCGACGTGTTCCTGCTCAAAGATCGAGCCGGTCTTGACCCACGCCTGTGCCGTGACCACCGGCGAGGTCGGCAGCTCCTGGGCGACCACGACCATGCGGTTAGGCAACTCAACAATCAAACGGTCCGGGCGTTCATCGAGCACCGCGTACTCCCTGGTTTGTGTGACGGA
>CBDUNP010000568.1:0-1829 GCA_965368605.1 uncultured bacterium
TCGGCCCTGCCGGGCGACCTGGACGGCGACGGGTTCGTTGGGATCAACGACCTGAACATCGTTCTGGCCAACTGGAACCAGAATGTGCCTCCCGGCAACCCCCTGGCTGACCCCTCGGGTGACGGCTTTGTGGGCATCGATGACCTCAACGAGGTCCTGGGCAATTGGAACGCTGGGACCCCCCCAGCCGACGGCTCAGCAGTCCCCGAACCTGCCTCTCTTACCCTGCTTACCATCGCCGGTCTCTCGGCTATGGGCCGTAGGCGTAAAAAGGCCTGATACTGCGGAAAAACGCCCTAATCCCGGCCACGGCCTTTGCCGTGGCCGGGCCGCGGGGCTTGAGAAATTCATGCAAATTAAATCAAAAAAGACTTCCATTGTGACCAACCCCGTGGTATAGTCTACTACCGTTACTCATCAGGCCCGTACGGCCTCATGAAGCATTCAGTGTTTGAGTTACTCTTTTTGTGGGATCTTAAGGAGATTGAAGATGAAGATTGTTAAGTTTGTTCTGCCTGTGATTGCTGCTGGTTTTGTTGCCAGCTCCGCCTCGGCCGCTACCTCGGCTTGGTCCGTGAACGGCTCCAACATCGTTCCTAACACCGTTGCTAACAGCCTGAATGTTGACGGCGAAGGCGACGACTGGACCGGTGCGGTTCTGCGTGTTGATCTGACCAGCGGCTCGTTCTACCAGAACGGCAGCGGCGGCAACGCAGCTCCTTCCTCGGCGTTCATCGGCTTCGTGCCTGAGCTCGAGTTCGACACCTACGTCGGCATCATCGATGACAGCTCGGCTGGTATCGCTGGTGGTGCGGGTGACCTCGGCGGCGGCGCTCTCAGCCTCGACGCCCCTCAGTTCAGCGCTACTTGGTTCAACACCGCCACCGATAACACCGGTGCCGCTCTCGTTGCCAACCTGACGCTGACCCCTGACGCCGCCGGTACCTGGGAACTGATCACCTCGTTCGCAGGTGGCCAGCTCCGCAGCAGCGGTGTGGTTGAAGGTGGTGCTCTGGTTCCTGAGCCTGCCACGCTGGCTCTCATGGGCCTCGGCGGCATCGCCGCCCTGCGTCGTCGCTAAGCCGACCTCGCAACCCAATAGGTTAATTCCTATCGCAACGGCTCACCCTCGGGTGGGCCGTTGTTTTTTTATGCCCACAGCCCGTTTTTGTCTCGAAGGCCCACCCGCAAGCCTTACAATTAATAAAGATCATCCGCTTCATTTTTGGCTTTTTAGTCCATCTATGTCCGGAGGCAGCACGGGGTTTCTTTCACGGGTCATTCCAAATCTGACACGTCTTATTCGAGGGGCCTCTTTAAAGAGGAGAAATCATCATGAAGATTGCATCGCTGGCCCTGCCCTTGATCGCTGCGGGTTTTATCGCCATCCCCGCCAGTTCTACGTCGGCCGCGACGGCGCACTGGGAAGTCGATGGTGGCAACATCGTGCCCAATACCGTCGCCAACGCCCTCTTCGTAGACGGCGAAGGCGATGACTGGACCGGCGCGGTCCTCCGCATCGACATGACCAACGGCTCCGCCTATCAGAACAGCTTCGGCGGCGACGGCCCCCCCTCCAGCGCGTTCATCGGCTTTGTGCCCGAGCTGGCGTTCGACACCTACGTCGGCATCATCGACGATGGCACGGCCGGCATCGCCGGACCCGCCGGCGACTTGGGGGGTGGCGTGCAGAGCCTGGATTTCCCAGAGGTCAGCATCACCTGGTTCAACACCGCGATAGATAACACCGGCCCCATCCAGATCGCCAACCTCACCTTCAGCCCCGACGCTCAGGGCACCTGGGAGCTGATCGTGGCCTTCGCGGGCGG
>CBDUNP010000569.1:0-1819 GCA_965368605.1 uncultured bacterium
GCCTTGGGTATTCCATCTCGATTAGGCGGTGGTAAAATACAGATACAGTTCTGTTGCCCGGACGTTTCCCGATTCAGGTGCGTGCAGGGTGTAGCTTCTTTGCCGGGTCACGTCTGCCATGGGCGCGTTTATCCTCACACCCCTCTGGGAAGGAGACCGCCATGCCCGTCAAACGACTGCGAGAGTACCTGGACAGCCACGACGTGATGTACGTGGTCATCAGCCATTCGCCGGCCTACACGGCCCAGGAGATCGCCCGCGCCGCGCACGTCCCGGGCCAGGAGATGGCCAAGACCGTCATGGTCAAACTCGACGACGAACTGGTCATGATCGTCATGCCGGCCCCGGCAAAGATCCGGTTCGACCTGCTGGAAGACATGTCCGGCGCGGAGCAGGTGGAGCTGGCGCGGGAGAAGGACTTTGCCCACCTGTTCCCGGGCTGCGAGGTCGGCGCGATGCCGCCGTTTGGGAACCTCTACGAAGTCCCGGTGATTGTGGACGTGGCGTTGACCTGGGACGAAGAGATCTGCTTCAACGCGGGCACCCACACCGAACTGATCCGCATGTCATTCACGGACTTCGAGGCGCTCGTCAAGCCCACGGTCATGCACGTCACCGGGCACGCCGTGGCATAAGCAACATGTAAGTCCCGGCATTCGGATCACAGCCCCAGCCGTGACCGGTTCTCCGGCAGGCCCTTGACGCCCGGGCGGATGCGGAACAACGCCCCGGCGTGCGGGCCACGGTTTTCCTTATCGTTGCCGCCCGCCGAAGTGACGTAGAGCTCATCCAGGTCTTTCCCGCCGAACATGACGCTGGTGGTGAGTTTGGTCGGCAGCTCGATGGTCTGCAACTGTGACCCGTCCGGCGCGAACTGGATCACGCAGCCGCCCTCCCAGCAGGCGAGCCAGATGTTCCCGTCGGCGTCCACGGTCAACCCGTCGGGAACCCGTGGCGACTCGACCGGGGCGAGCATCCGGCGGGCGGAGATGTCGCCGGTGTCGATGTCGTAGTCGTAGGCATAGATCTGATGGGCCACGGAATCGACGTAGTACATCGTCTTGTGATCCAGGCTGAACCCGATGCCGTTGGCGCAGCCGATGTCTTCCTCGACGACCGGGTATGAAAGAACGGTGTCAAAGCGATAGAGCCGACCCAGACGTTTGTGTTTGCCAGGATTCTCCGGGTCGTCGATCGGCATGGAGCCCGCGAAGACACGCCCCCTCGGGTCGGCGGCGACATCATTGAACCGTGACTCGCCGGGTATGGGATCGCACAGGGTGACGAGTTGATCGCCTTCAATCCGCCAGATGCCGCACCCCCAGCCCAGCGCGAGCATCGACCCGTCGGCCTGCACGGTCGTCGCGCCGATGTAGTTGGTCTTGAGCACCTGCTCGTGCTGGTCCGCCACGGGGTCGTAACGGAACAGCCGGCCGGTCGTGCTGTCCTGCCAGTAGAGCCGTTGCTCGTGTTCGTTCCAGATCGGCCCCTCGCCGCAGTGGCATGCGTAGTCGGCGATGATGTCTACTTGCAAAGCAAATCTCCAATCGAGAGTAAACCGCCAAGACGCGGAGGGCGCGAAAACAGGAAGAGGTTATCCGCAGATGACACAGATTGCACAGATGAAGAGTCCGCACCCCAGCATTTCCGAATCTGTTTCATCTGCGCAATCTGCAGATACATCCGTTCTGCTTCCTTGGCGTCCTCCGCGTCTTGGCGGTTAATCACCGGAAAACGTCTACCCCCCGAAGATCAGGCGATACCCGATCCAGAAGATGACGACATCGGCGAAGACGTGGCTGATGTAGCCGGCGTAGAT
>CBDUNP010000570.1:0-1819 GCA_965368605.1 uncultured bacterium
GCGTTTTAGGAATACCAAACGGCTGGGCGAAGGCATTGGCTTTGTCTAAAGATCGACTGCCGACCGCGACAACTTCGCCGGTCTCGCCCGCCTGCACGCCCTTCACGAATGCGTCCGCGATCGCCCCCGCACCCAAGACCCCCCAACGCAGTTTAGATTCTGACATGTGACGATTCTCCAACGTAAGACGATTGCAATTGCTACGGCCCGACCCTGCGCCACTCATACGTCCAACCGAACTTCAATCTTCTGACAGCCAGCGCAAGCATCGGGCATTGATCCCGATTTTTCAGGCAGATTGTTAATCTAGGCAACATATCTCCGCCTGTCGGTGCCACGGGGTGATTATAAATTCATGAGGCCTCTCAGATTGAGGCTTGGGTTCGGGGCGAACTAACGTTAGACTACGTCCTGAATTGGGCAGAAACCAGGTGGCCGGTATTTTAGTCATCATATCGTTAGATGTTCGTATTGCCGATTTCAATACGAATCAGTGGGTGGTGTCGTAACAACAAGCTGGATCGCAATCCCGCACCTCTGCTCCGTCACGGCAGCAGGGGTGAGAGGCACGTCGTCCATGACGACCGCCATGATTTGTATTCGTTAATGTAGACTTATCAAACTTTTTTTATTCGATTGAAGGAGAAGGAACATGAAGCACCCCGCAACAATCACCAGCGCCGCCATCGCATCAGCGCTAGCTATTGGCCTGTCAGCCCTCCCCGCCTCCGCGGGCGGCATCATCATCGGCGGACCGTTTACCGGCGTGGAAACGTCGGCCACCTCGGGCCAGACCGGCACGACATCTGGCGGCACATTCCTTAGCGCGACCGTCACCGGTACCTACGGCGGCGGCGAGGGGGTCGAGTATGACACACGCACTTACAACATCGGCCAAGGCGTCGCCTTCACCGAGGCAGACCTCGACGGCAACACCGGCGGGATCGTCTCCACCCCCCCCCTCAAGTGTTCAAGCACCGGCGCGACGTCCGACACCGGGTCGCAGGCCTACGCCGGCATCATCATGCCTTACCAATACAACGGGGCGGCCACCGGAGAGGTGACCTTTAACTGGAGCCTGACCGCTGATTTGTTCGAGCCCGATCCGGTCACGACGGCCGCCTTCGTCCGCGCTCGCGGCGGCTTCGTGGTCGATCCCGAGTTTTCCGACACCCGGATCAACCAGTACTACGAAAGCTCCAGCTTCCCCGAAGACACGTTCGATTCCTCGCTGAATGAAACCGGCGTGGTGGATGACAGCGGCAGCATCTCGTTCTTCGCCGAGCCCGGCCAGGTCTTCCACCTGGTGATGAATCTGGTCACGCAGGCCGGCCACACCGGCGCCTACGCCGACGCCTCCAGCACACTCACCGGCACCTTCAGCTCCCCCGGCGGCGCAATCACGCTCCTGGGCGGCAGCCCGATCACCGGCGACCTCGACGGCGACGGCTTCGTCGGCATCGACGACCTGAACATCGTCCTGGCCAACTGGAACCAGAACGTCCCGCCCGCCAACCCCTTGGCCGACCCCTCCGGCGACGGCTTCGTCGGCATCGACGACCTCAACGAGGTCCTGGGCAACTGGAACGCCGGCACGCCCCCAGCCCCCCCTGCGGTCCCCGAACCCGCGACCGTTGCGTTGCTTGGCCTGGGTGGTTTGGCGATGCTGCGCCGCCGCTGATCCCCTCGTCTCATATAACCCCATTACGCACACAGCCCCGCACACACGCGGGGCTTTGTCATTTCAGGTGGATTGAACGTATCGGATTCGGCTGGGCCCCCAGGAATATCGATCCGTGGGGGCGGTGCCGCAGCTCAG
>CBDUNP010000571.1:0-1815 GCA_965368605.1 uncultured bacterium
CCCGCTTTTCCGCTACAATCCCCGATTCGCTGGTCCGACGCGGTGGGTGTCGGCGGCACTGAACGGGACGTATCCCTAGACACGACAGAGGTTTAACTGTGGTCAAACTGCGACTCAAACGCTTCGGACGCACGCATCACCCCGTCTATCGCCTCAACGCGATCGACCAACGCAGCCCCCGTGATGGCAAGCCCATCGAAGAACTGGGCACCTACGACCCGGCCAACAAGGACGAGTCCATCCAGTTCAGCTGCAAGGAAGACCGCGTCAAGTACTGGCTGGGCGTCGGCGCTCAGCCCAGCGAGACCGTGGCCGCACTGCTGAAAAAAGCAGGCGTCATCGAAGCCAAAAAAGCCTGATAGCTTTTAGCTGTTAGCCCCAAACAACAAGAAGCCCACGGATGGCCGCCACGCGGACCTCCTTGGGCTTGTTTTTTATACCGCCCCCAAGCCTTGCCCGGCTTAGCGCGACCCACGACCGTAAGCTAAACGCTAAAAGCTGATCGCTAATGCCTGACCGCTCCCCCCTACGCATCGATGTCCTCACCCTCTTCCCCGAGATGTTTGACGGCGTGCTCGGCTCAAGCATCCTCAAACGCGCTGCGGAACCCGTAGCGCACCCCGCGAAACCCGACGAGGTCCGCCCACCCGTGGTCTCCTACCACGTGACCAATCTCCGTGATTACACCGACAACAAGCACCAAAAAGTAGACCAGCCCTCCTTCGGCGGCGGCCCCGGCATGGTCATCCAGTGCCAGCCCGTCTGGGACGCCGTGCAATCCGTCGAGGCTCAGGACGAGCGACCCGCGACGCGCATCCTCCTGACCCCCCAGGGCCAACCCCTCACCCAACCCATCGTCGAAGAACTCGCCCAACAGCCGCGCCTGCTCATGATCGCCGGCCACTACGAGGGCATCGACGAACGGGTCATCCAGAAGCTCGCACCGATCCGCGAGATCTCCGTCGGCGACTACGTCCTCTCCGGCGGCGAACTCCCGGCGATGACACTCATCGACGCGGTGGTGCGTCTGCTCCCGGGGGCGCTGGGCCATCAGGACTCCGCCCACCACGACAGCTTCTCCCCGGGCGCCAAAAGACTGCTGGACCACCCGCACTACACCCGCCCAAGAACCTGGGAAGGGATGGACGCCCCCGAAGTCTTACTCAGTGGCAACCACGCCAAGATCGAGGCCTGGCGGCAAGCCGAGGCGTTGAAGCGGACGCAGGAACGGCGGCCGGATTTGCTGGATCCAAACGCCCCAGCTTAGCCCGATTGCCCGCAACCAACCATGAATGTGCTATGCATGGGTTGTGACGTGCTGAAGAGAACTACTCGTCAATCAATCCGGGAAACCCCATATCAATATTAGGTTGGAGGATGATCGTCGGCTTGACGAGCATGTACACCCGTCGTTCAACACCTTCCTCGACCGCATCGATTACATCGCCGACCCCCGTCATCGGACCAGACACGGCCCCAATATCGATCATGATCGTGCCCTTGTCGGGCACAGAGACCGTCGTTTCTACTTCGGCCTGAGTAAACTCAGGCACCTCAATAAATAAGTCTTGGTCGGGCGGGGATGCTTCCCAGTGTTGCTTTTCGATCGGGTGTTTGACGTTGAGAACCGTTGGGTTCAGCTTCATCGTAACTTCCCGCCGATCGGCGCTGACCGTGGCTTGAGCCTGTAATAGGACGCCCTCATTGATCGTGTTAATCACCGGCTCGAACGCAGCCCCATTCTCACCTTCAACCTTTTTGAAGCTAGAAGCATACGCCGATTGCTGGTGGATCGTGACGTAGGCTTTCTGGCCG
>CBDUNP010000572.1:0-1803 GCA_965368605.1 uncultured bacterium
TCGCCTTCGCTTGCCAAGATCAACACCATGAATATGGCCAAGCTGACCGAGAAGATCGCTCAGCTTGAGGAAGAAGAGGCCCGCGTGGGTGCGAAGCTTAAGCGTCTGGAGGCGGTCGATCCGTTGCCGGAGGTGAAGATCGCTGCGGTCAAGGACCTGCTAGCCCGGCTGGACGCGTTGAAGAAGGCGGCAGCGGAAAGGCTGGCGGGCAAGGCTGAGCGTAAGGCCGCCCGCGAGCAGGGCCGGATGTAAGCTGGGGCCAGAGGTCAGGCCCCCAGGCTTTGTGCCTGCCTATCCCCTGCCACGATGTTGGCGTCGTCTCATCCCATGTCAATGTGACTGCCCGGCCATTTATGCATCCACGGATGCCTTGCCGGGTCGGATGGTCTATGCATAAAAAAAGGAACCCGAAGGTTCCTGTGGAAATGACCCCTACGGGATTTGAACCCGTGTTACTAGGATGAAAACCTAGTGTCCTAGACCAGACTAGACGAAGGGGCCGGTGCCGCCTGTAAGGGCGTTGCGGGGGCATTCTAGCGTCTGCTTGGCCGGTGGCAAGCCGCGGGCCGGTTCCCCCAGATTGCCCAATCGCGGTTTCCCACATTCCGGGCTCCGATAATGTTATCGGATGGGTCAATCTTGCATAATTCTGGTCCCTAGCCCAGTAATGAGGTACTATTTACCAGCTACGGCCTTGTGGGGGCCGGACGCTCATTTAGTGCCTAGAGGACCGACTTTCATTGCTGACACTAACTTCGCTAAACGGCCAGGAAAAGGGCCGAGAGTTTCAGCTTACAGGCGAAGCGCCCGAGCTGTTGGGACGTCAAGCACCCACAATTCAGCTGGCAGACGCCCAGACTTCGCGTAAACACGCTGAGATCCTGCTCGAAAACAATACCTGGCTGATCCGTGACCTGGACTCGACCAACGGGACCTGGGTCAATGGGCAGAAGATCACGCAGATCACCGAGTTGGAGATCGGCGATCGGATCGTCATCGGTCGGCACCAGTTCCGGGTCAGCGGCATCAGCGACCTGCCGGCCCCGAGCCCCAAGCCCCTGCCGATCCCGGCTGCCCCGCTGATCGGGGATGAAGAGCTGGGCGAGATGGGGGTTGACCTGAATGAAAGCCTCTCGGCGGACATTCTGGACGACGACGCTCTGGAACTGCCTGACATCCCTGACTCGGCGATCGTGGATGAAGATGAGGACGCACCTGCCGAAGCCGCCCCGGTCGCTGAGAAGCACCAAGAGCCTGATGACGGGGTGATCGACCTGGACGCCCTGCTGGACGGGGACGAAGCCCAAGGGCACAGCCACGGCACCGCGACCCACGCCGAATCTGAAACCGAGGCCGACGACGATGAACCGCCAGTCCTGTCTTCGGGCGGCGACCAAGGCATAATCGACATCGACGACCTGCTCGCGGGTGAGGATGATCCAGACGACGCGGACGCCTCTGCTGTCGAGGCTGAAGCACCGGCCGAGCCGGAGGGTGAAGCTGATGCGCCGGTCGAATTGGATGAGCCCTCAGAGGCCCCCGCTGCTGCCGAGCCCACTGCCTCGGATGACAACGTGGACTTTGATCTGGATGAGCTACTTAGCGAGGAGTTTGCGGAGGAGCCGTCCGCCGACGAGCCCGGCGAAGACATCTTGGATGATGTGACCACGCCCGACGTAGAGACGCCGAAAGATACGACCGACGAGCCGGCCGATGCGGTCGTCGATGAGGTTATCGATGAGTCTGCACCGTTGGCTGACTCCGCCGATGACGAAGAATCTGATTCCATCGAAGACATCGACG
>CBDUNP010000573.1:0-1797 GCA_965368605.1 uncultured bacterium
GGGCTTCTCCTCTCCTCGGTGGGCCAGAAAGCCCTTATACATGCACTCATCCATTACTTGGGACAAGTCACTACAAATACATCATGCCCTAATCACGGGTGTCTGTCAACTCTTTATTTCAGAATTATCCACCTAAAGTGCCTCTTTGTTGCAGTTTAATGTCGGTTTTCAGCCTATGTGGTCGTGTGTGAGTTTGGGTAATCTGCAGGCCTGTCGGCGCAAAAAAATCCGGGCGCCGTGGGAGCAGCGCCCGGTCAGTGTTTGAGGACGGCAACAAACCGAAATTTGTGTCGTCCCCTCCAAAGGTCATGTTTTACCGCCTTGGCTAAGCCCAAGCGGGTTCGTCATTCAGCGACGACGATTCATTATACCAACACCACAAAGACTTAAAAGAGCCAATGTGGCAGGTTCGGGAACCGCGGCACCGGCGGTCGGTGGGGTGCCGGCGTTCCAGTTGCCCAGGATCTGGTTCAGGTCGTCGATGCCGACGAAGCCGTCGCCGGAAGGATCGCCCTGAAGCGGGTCGCCTGGGGTGACGTTCTGGTTCCAGTTGCCCAGGACGAGGTTCAGGTCGTCGATGCCGACGAAGCCGTCGCCGTTGAGGTCGCCGACCAGCGGGGTGCTGTTCACGATGAGTTGGACGTTATCAAAGATGCCGCCCAGTTCGCCGGCGTCCATGACGGAGTTGACGAAGTCGCCGTAGCCGAACCACGCCTGGCCGCTGTCGAAGTCTGAGCCGCTGTCCTGTGTGATGTCGAAGCCGGCCTCGGTGGCGACGACGATGGGCGCGCTCTGGTCAAAGGTGAACAGGTCCTGGAAGACGTTGTCGACTTCGGGGTTGCCGTTGACCCGCCAGGTCACGGTGGTGCCACTCTTCTCGATCTGGAACACGCTCCACCCTGAGCTGATGGCCTGGAGTGTGACGGGGTTGGCCGCGGAGAGGCTGCCGTCCAGGAACCCGTCAACGCCCTGGAGCAGAGGCTCGACGTTGTCATCTTCCGCAAACTCCCGGCGGAAGTTAAAGCCGTTGACGCTGGCGGGGTTGGTGTCGCCCTCGAAGGCGCGGATATCGGTCGACGAGTCGCCGTCGGTGGTCATCGAGAACCAGCTGCCGCTGGTCGGGCTCTGGCCGAAGAACCAGTTGGCGTCGGTCCCGTTGGCGTTAATGCCCATGCTGACCGACTCGGTCATCGAGAAGATGTTCCCGACATTGGCGACGTGCTGATAGAAGTCGAACTGGAGGATGTAATCATCGTTGGGGCCGAACCCGTTACCGCTGCTGGGGTAGAAGGCGATCATCTCGCCCTCGTTGTTGCTGGCGTCGCAACCGGGGGCACCGGGGCAGTTGTCGCTGATGTTGGACTGGACATACAGGCCCAGCGAGTCGCCGGCGGTGCTGTTCGGTGCCAGCGGCAGGCCCGCGGCGACGTAGTCGAAGGCGTAGTTGATAACGTTGTCGGCCACGCCGGCCTCGTAGTCGGTGGCGACGTTGTACCGGCCTGCACCCAGCCCGTCCTCAAAAGTGTCGGAGAACTGTGCACTGGCCTGCCCACCGGTCAAAGCCACGCCCCCAGCAGTCAGAATCATCAGCGCAAAACTTTTACCAGAATCCATCTTCATACCCTCCTAATAATTGGGAAAATGTCTATGAACAGAAAAACACAAGCGCCACGCAACACACCCGGTGGTTGCGCTTTAGATTGATGAGTTAAAGGTTCGGCACGGGCAGGTTGTCGCCGGTCCAGATTGTTGGCTTATGGATCGCGGCGTCGGTCAGGTTGTCTTCATCGAAGATCG
>CBDUNP010000574.1:0-1796 GCA_965368605.1 uncultured bacterium
CGTGCATATCGACATGCGTCAACCGCTGCTGCAGATAGACCTCGACGCCGGCGTCTTTAAGCATGCGATTGAAAATAGTCTCAGCCACGTGAGGCTCGAAACGCCACGCGAGCGGTTTCCCGTAATGCTCGCCGACGTGTTGGTAGAACTCGCGCGAGATGCCGCCGATAGCGAGCTCATGCCCGACGTCGGTGGCCCCCAGACCGCCGGTGGTCATGCCACCGATGTACCGCCCGAACGCGAGCAAGGCCACTCGCTTGCCCATCCGGGAGGCCTGGATCGCCGCAGAGATGCCCGCAGGCGTCCCGCCGTAGACAACCACATCTGCCTGAACCGTCTTGGACTCGCCCGCTCGGGTCAGCGGGGCGTAATAGCTCAGCCCAAGCGACGGGGCCCCCGCCGGGTCGGTCGCGTCTTTACCTGACTGTGCAGTGCTGATCATGTATGCAGGCTCGCTTCATCCAAGTACCCGGCCATAAAAGACCGGCCAGGCCGTCATTTTCCATCTTTATTATCTCACTGGACCGTTGTGCCTCAATGCGCAATAGCGTATAATTTTTATAAAATTGCGTAGGACGAGGTTCATCTTTTATCAATACGAGTGTGACGGATCGGAGCAGGTGATGGCTGATCGACGGCTGCCTAGAGTGGCCGTAATGCTTGATTTGTCAAGCGCTTATGGCCGATCCGAGGCTATGGGCGTGGCTCAGTATGTCGCTTCTCACCGGCCTTGGCGGGTAGAGCTGTCCGTCGCCAGCACCTCCACACGGAGTATCGAGCAGGTTAACGCCGACGGCCTGATCCTGCCGGTCATCACCGAGCCGCAGCGCGACGCCGTCCTGAAGCTGGGCATCCCCACGGTCAGCATTGCGGGCAACCTGCGCGACACGGGCTTCCCGGTGGTGACCGTGGACCACGAGGCGGTCGGCCGGCTGGCGGCCGAGTTCTTCCTCCAGCGCGGGTTCGAGCATATGGCCTACTGCGGCATCGGGGACCGGTACTACTCGCCCCGCCGAGGCCGGGGCTTTCATCGCACCTTGGAGAAGGCGGGCATCCGGTGTCATGTGTATGAAAAACCTGCGCCGGCATCGCAACCAAACCGAGCCGGCGATCACAAGGAACAACTGCGCGGCTGGCTGAAGACACTACCGAAGCCGTGCGCGATGTTTGTCTGCGACGACCTGCAGGCGGTCGAGTTGCTGGAAGCGGCACGTCTGGCGGGGGTGCGTGTGCCGGACGACCTGGCGGTGCTTTCCGTTGACAACGATGAGCTGTCGTGCAATCTCTCTGACCCGCCGTTATCGAGCATCGATCACGGGACGCAGCAGATCGGCTACCAGGCGGGCAACCTGCTGGATCGGATGCTGCGGGGCGAGAAGGTGTCGCATGAGCCGGTCGTGGTTCCCCCGAGCAACATCGTCCTGCGCCGCAGCACCGATACGTATCCCAACAGCAACCCGCACATTAATCTGGCGTTGGCGTACATGAGGCGGAACCTCACTCGCCGGGTCCAGGTCGACGAGATCGTCGAGGCGTCGGGCGTGTCTCGGCGTGTGCTTGAGAACGCGTTCCGAACGGTCATCCACCGATCGATCCTCGATGAATACCACCGCCTACAAACCGAAGCGATCACACACCTGCTACGGAATACGACGCTGCCGCTGAAGCAGATCGCCCAACAGATGGGGTTCAGCAACGTCTACTACTTCAGCGCATTCTTCAAACGTTCGCTGGGCGTCCCGCCGGGTCAGTATCGAAAGACCACCCGCATGTCTGAGGGAACGGCCAACGACCAC
>CBDUNP010000575.1:0-1789 GCA_965368605.1 uncultured bacterium
AGCTACTGCTCGGGCTGGTTGTGTTCGTCGTGTTCTTCGCCCTCCCGCTTGGCTGGCAGAGATTCGATCACTCGATCGTTGAAGCCTTGGCGCTGACCAAGTGGTACGCGCAGGAGCACGTGCTGCTGTGCCTGGTGCCGGCCTTCTTTATCGCCGGGGCGATCGCGGTATTCATCAGCCAGAACACGGTGATGAAATACCTGGGCCCAAACGCGCCCAAGCCGGTCGCGTACGGCGTGGCATCGGTCAGCGGGACGATCCTGGCGGTCTGCTCCTGTACCGTGCTGCCTTTGTTCGCGGGCATCTGGCGGATGGGTGCGGGATTAGGGCCGGCGACGGCATTCCTTTACTCGGGCCCGGCGATCAACGTTCTGGCCATTGTGCTGGCGGCCGCGGTGCTTGGGCCGGAACTGGGCGCGGCCCGTGCGATAGGGGCGATCGGCTTCAGTGTCGTGATTGGCTTCACGATGCACCTGATCTACCGCAAGGAGGAATCCCAGCGGGCAGCCAATGCTGCGGTGTTCGAGGGGGATGACGACAGCCGACCGTTGTGGCAGACGGCGATTTACTTCGCAGCGATGGTCGGTGTGCTGGTGTTTGCTAACTGGGGAAAACCTCAGGATGAAACCGGGTTATGGTTTGCGATCTGGTCCGCCAAATGGCTGATCACGTCCGGCTTCGGGGTCATGCTGGCGGTCGTTCTTATCGCGTGGTTTGGGATAATCTGGTGGAAGATGACGCTGGCGGGTCTGGCCACAATCGTTGCTTGGCTGCTCAGCGCGTATTGGCTCGTCCCGTCTTATGGCGAGTATCTGCCGGGCCACGATCACGGCTTGCCTTACGCCGCGATGATCCCGTTCGCGGTGGCGACGATTGGGCTGTCGATCGTGCTTTCGGTGGGCGGGCGCAGCGATGAGGCGGACGAGTGGTTCAGCCAGTCCTGGGGCTTTACAAAACAGATCACCCCGTTGCTGTTCTTCGGCGTGCTGATCGCGGGCTTCTTGCTCGGGCGTCCGGGTGAAGAAGGCATGATCCCCGGTGAGTGGATCGCGTCACTTGTCGGCGGCAACTCACTGTGGTCGAACTTGTTCGCCTCGGTCGTCGGCGCGTTCATGTATTTCGCCACGCTGACCGAGGTTCCGATCCTGCAGGGCCTGATCGGTAACGGCATGGGGAAGGGCCCGGCGTTGGCGTTGTTGCTGGCCGGACCGGCCTTGAGCCTGCCGAACATGCTGGTGATCCGCTCGGTGCTGGGCACACAGAAAACAATTGTATTCGTGTCGCTGGTGGTCGTGATGAGCACGCTGACCGGCTGGTGTTATGGGATGTTTTTCTAACAGTTTTCAGGAGCCTAAATCATGAAAAAGATTCAGATCCTCGGCACGGGATGCCCCAAGTGCCAGCAGTTAACCGAGAACGCCAAAGCCGCCGCCGAGCAGTTGGGGATCGAGTACGAAATCCAAAAGGTGACCGACCTGGGCGAGATCACAGCATTCGGCGTGATGATGACGCCGGCGCTGGCGATCGATGGGCAGGTTAAGAGCGCAGGCAAGGTGCTTGACGCCAAAGACATTTCACCACTTATCAAAGGTATCTGACGATGAATACGATGCTGAAGTTGAGCATTGTGGCCGTGGTGCTGGCCGCGGCGGGGGGTGTGGTGGCGTTGAAGCAGGGCGACAAGCCAACCGCCAATGGTCGTACTTTATCCGAGCAATCCACGACGGAGGCCTCGGGAGAAGCTCCGATATCGCCCGTCAACGATCAAACTCAACCTGCTCCCGTCATG
>CBDUNP010000576.1:0-1788 GCA_965368605.1 uncultured bacterium
CCCTGATATGCGCCTGCCGAATAGGTAAGCTCGTAGCTGTGAGAATAGATCTCGATCAGGTTGCCGAAGGGGTCTTCGCAGTAGACCATCCGGTAGGGTTTTTCGCCGGGGTAGTACTCACGCACGGGCATCCGTTGCTTGCCCCCGTTTTCAACGATCTTCTTTGCCAGGCCTTCCACGTCAGGGTCCTGGACGCAGAAGTGAAACACACCTGTCTTCCAGTACTCAAAGTTGTTCTCTGGCCTCTGGGCGTTCTGAAACTCGAAGAGTTCGACACCCACCCGGTCGCCGGTTGCCATATGGGCAATCCGAAATCTGCCCCAGCCTTCGCCGAACACGTCGTTGCACATGACCCCGATCGCGGAGTCATCCGACACGACTTCGGTGGCCGGCATGATGACGTACCACCCCAGCGTTTTGGTGTAGAAGTCCACGGCCTGATCCAGGTCGGTCACAGAAATACCGATGTGCGAAAAGCTTCTTGGGTAAGTCATCGTAGGTGCCATCAAGTTAAGGGTGAATGCGGCGGCCTTAGTGCCGGGGCGGTGTCAAAGCGGATATTGCGTTCATCATTATCCCGTATTTCCCAGGCGGACGATAACGGGGGTAGATGAGGCGTTGAGGATTGTCTTTCCTTGTGTTTGTGCGTCTAAGGGTGGCCAATCGGGTGATGCCCGGTCGGCTGATTTGATGCCCGAGCGAGGCCCGTCAAAAGTCATGTTTGCGTTTATATGGCGGTGGCGCTGCGTCAGGGTGGTTGTTGAGTGGGTAGGGGTTTGGGGCGTGTGAGAAAAATGGGAAATGTCTTGGCAGCGGATTGCGGTGGGGGTATATTTGGTGTTGAGAGGTTCGGGTGGGGGGCTATGTATATATGGAACGTTGTGGCGGGCTTGTGTCTGGGGTATATCCCGGATCGGTCGCATCTGATTTCGAGTACTCAATTCTGAGGATGAGGAGAAAGACATGGTTTTAAGGATGCATCATTGGGCGGCGGCTGTGGCTGTGGCGGGGTTGGGGTTTGCCGGGTCGGCGTCGGCGACGGTGCTGGACGACTTTAACAGCGGCACCATCATCACCGACTTCCTGTTCGACGACGCGGTCGGCACCGCTCTGGAGAGTGCGGCGAACTCGGCGGCACCGGCCGAGCTGTTCGACATCGACGCGGACATCGCCTGCACGCAGACCAACGGGCTGGGGCAGTTCGACGCTTCGCCCAAGGCGAACACCGACTTCGGCAGCAGCTACGTCGATTTCGCCGGCATCTCGTCCGGCCGGGTGATCGGGCTGTTCGACATCGAGTACAACTTCGCCACCTTTGACTACGACCCGGCGCAGGACGAAGAGATGCGTCTGACGCTGATCCAGTTCGACCCGCGTTCGACGTTTGTCACGGCGGAGATCTTCTTTACTCGCACGGCGGTCGATGAAGTGACGCTGCACGGCAACGGCGTAGGCACCGGCAGTTCGGACACGCCGGACACGATCCTGCCGCCTGTCGCCGACGTCCTGGCGATGATCGATGTCGACCTGGACAACAGTGTGTTTGAGTTGTTCTACTCGTTCGACAGCGGCGTGACCTTCGCCTCCGGCGGGACGGGCACGCTCGACCCGACGCGCGGGATCGAGTCGGTCCGTATGGTCCTCAACGAGGACTTCTCGAACGACACGATGCTGATTGATCGCTTCGCGGTTTCGGTCATCCCCGAGCCGGCCAGCCTGTCGCTGATGGGCCTGATGGGCCTTGGCATGCTGCGTCGGCGGTGAATGGTTGAGTTAAAAGTTTGATTT
>CBDUNP010000577.1:0-1788 GCA_965368605.1 uncultured bacterium
TGTGGATCGGCAGGCCGGTCGCGGGATCAACGTCGGAATCGACGTGCCGGTCCTCCGTGCCGCGGATGCCGTGCTCGGGGGTGAAGATCCCGACGAGCTCGACGTTGTCGGAGGCGTGCATCAGGTCCAGGATGTGTTCACCTTTGATATTGATCCCGGAGTGGTTGGTGATGAGCCCAACCTTTCGGCCCTTCAGCGCCGCGAAGTCGTCGCGTTGCATCACGTCCAAGCCGGTGACGACTTTCGGATCGGCTGCCGCGCCCGTGGCGGTCAGGCCGGTGGTGGCAAGAACAAGTATGAGCAGCGGGGCGATCGCACGTGTTGTCAGGGTCTTCATCGCGGGGCCTTTCGGGCGGTTATGGGTTCAGGTATCGGTTGGTTTTCGTCGTTCTTGCAGGCGGCGGGATCGGTGTTTCTTGGCATCGAGCCGACGCTGGATCGAGGCTCGGCTGGGCTTGGTCGCGCGTCGGCGCTTCGGTCGGTTCATCGCTTCGACCACCATCATACGCAGCTTCGCCAGGCACGCCTGCTTATTGGATTGCTGGCTTCGGCTCGATGAGTCCGTGATGATGATCCGATCACCCCGGCCCCCGGTTTCCTCTCGGCCCCCGGCTTCCTCCCGGTCACCCGGATCCTCCGGACGCTCCCCGTCTTCTGAGTACTCACGTTCCCCGTCCCCCGCCAGCCGGCTGCCGGCGTGGATCAGCAAACGCTTCAGTGCCCAGGGTGGCATTGCGTCTTGCAGGTCCGCGACCTGAATCGTCAGCGTGGCCTTGGTGCTGAGTTTGTTGACGTTCTGCCCGCCCGGCCCGCCGCTGCGCGAGAACGTGAACCGCAGCGCCGACGCCGGCAACAAGACGCCGGGCGCGATCGGGACTCGGTTGTCGGGCGTCGGCTCATCCATCACGGGATTGTCGGGTGAATACGGGCCGGTGTCGAGTATGTATAAACGCTATCGAAGCGCGTGATAAAGCAGCTGTTTCCACTTAGGGATATCCAGCTTCCAGACAACCCGGCAGGGGGGGGCGGTGTGTGCGGTTTCCCAGGTGTCGCGGTTGCGTTCGTCGCCGGACACGCCGAGTTGATCCACGACGGTCATCCCGCGTGTCAATTCGTCGCCGCAGGCGATCTGGACATAATGCTCACTACATTCCACCGCCACCGCCGGGTCCAGCGCCACCGCCATCGCCGTCGGGTCCGGCAGGCTGATGCCCACGTCGCCGGTCTGGGTCTTGTTGGCGACCATCACGTGCGCGTTGCAGTCGATCGTGAAGTGTGCCAGGGGCGTGTCGATGGCCCGCACAAGGGCGATGTCAGATTCGGACAGGTTGGCCTTGCCAGTGCTGAGTTGCCAGCCGACCATCTCGATCTTCAGGCCCGAGGCGAACACGTCCCGTGCCGCCTCGGGGTCGCACCAGAGGTTGTATTCCGCAGCGGGGGTGACATTGCCCACGCAGCAGGGGTTGCCGCCCATGACGACACACCGCCCGACCCGCTCGGCCAGTTGGGGGTCGCGGTGAAGCGCCCGGGCGATATTGGTCAGCGGGCCGAGTGTGACCAGTGTCAGGCCCGGGTGGTCGTGTGTGGCCTGCATGATGGCATCCACGGCGTGTGTGGATTCGGGCGTGCGTGTCGGCGCGGGGTAGTTCTGATCGCCCATGCCGTCTTCGCCGTGGAACCACTGCGCGTGGGCCGGGGCACGTTCCAGCGGGCGGTCTTCGCCGACGTAGATAGGCACGTCGCTGCCGCAGAGCTCGGCGGTGTAGAGCGCGTTGCGTGTGCCTTGAG
>CBDUNP010000578.1:0-1784 GCA_965368605.1 uncultured bacterium
AGACCACCGGCGAGCCGACCGCCGACAGCGGGATCCTCCCGAGCTACTGGCTCTGTAAAACCGCACGCCCACACATCAAGGCCGCCCTGACGGGTGACGGCGGCGACGAACTCTTCGGCGGCTACGACCGCTACCGCGCACTGGCTCTGCTCGCCAAACACCGCTGGTGGTTGCAGATGATCCCAAGGGGCCTGGTCCGTGGCACCGAGGCACGCTCGCGTCGCGCACGACTGCGCCGTCTGCTGGATGTCGCGGCGCTCGGCCCCGACCCGGCGCGGCAGTACGGCGGGATGATCCAGCTATTCAGTCAGGACCAGATCAGATCACTTACGCCCGAACTCACCAAGGGGCTCGCGCCGGAGATGATTTACCACTGGCCCGATGAGCCGGACCCGGTGCAGGCCGCGATGCGCTGGGACCTGTCGCATTACCTGCCTTATGAACTTCTTCGCAAGGCCGACCGCTCTTCGATGGCGGTCGCGCTGGAACTTCGTTGCCCGATGCTGGATACGCAGGTCGTGGACCTGGCCGGGCACCTGCCGACCTCCGTGCTGATGCCGGATGGCCGTCCTAAAGGCCTGCTGCGTAAACTCGCCGCACGACACGTCCCGGCCTCGATCGTGGACCTCCCCAAACGTGGCTTCAGCGTCCCGATCGGGCAGTGGTTCCGGGATACACATAGCGGGGCGCTCGCGGAATACCTGGCAGACCCCGTGCTCGAAGAGCTTGGGATGAACCCCGCCGAAGTCAGCCGGTACCTGTATGAGCACACGAATAACCGGGCCGATCACGCCCATCGGCTGTTCGCCCTGCTTCAGCTTTCAATCTGGGGTCGATGGCTCAGGCAGCAGTCAACCCATAGCTAGGCCGGCCTAAGATTTCACTGCGCCGGATCGTCACCAGCGGGTAAGATATAGCCAACGATCAGGCCCCTATTCAGCTAGAGGAACACCGTCTTGAATTACCGAATGCCCTTCCGTTGGTTCGTTGCAACGATGTTGTTTGTGTTTGCCGCTGGGCCCGTGCTTGGCCAGGATGAGCCGGCTACATCCAACCTGCGTATCGCCAGCTACAACATCGAAAACGCTTTCGATGTCTTTGATGATCCATACACCCGCGATGAAGGCACCGACGTCAAGCTGCGTTGGGAAGTCGAGATGATCGCGGACGTCTTGAAGAAGCTGGACGCAGACGTCGTCGGCTTCCAGGAGATCGAAAACGAGGCGGTCCTCAAGGCGATGGTCTCGGAGTATCTGCCGGACATGGGGTATGAATACGTGGCGGTGCCGTTGACCAACGATTCGCGCGGGATCAAGCTGGGGATCATCAGCCGGCTGCCGGTCATCTCGATCACCAGCTATCGCTGGCAGACGCTGAACCACCCGGACACCGACCAGACCTGGCGCTTCGCCCGGGACCTCTTCCACGCGAAACTACAGACCAAACAAGGCAAGATACTCAACGTCTTCGTTGTCCACCTCAAGAGCAAGGGCAGCCGGGACGGCGACCCGCAGAGCGTCAAGTGGCGCACCAGCGAGGCGACCCGTATCCGCCAGATCATCGGCGACATGATCGCCAACAACCCCGACGAGTTGGTCGTCCTGATGGGCGACTACAACTCCAAGCCCGACGAGCCCGCGACGATGAAGCTGCTTTCCCCCGCCGACGACGGTTCGGCGGTGATGTCCGACTGCCACAGCTCGATCCCGATGGAAGACCGCACCACCTACCCAAGCGAACGCTTCCCCAACTCCGTGATCGACTTCATCCTCACCAGCCCGGCG
>CBDUNP010000579.1:0-1779 GCA_965368605.1 uncultured bacterium
GATCGAGGGCGGGTATCTATTGATCAGCGTGCTCAGTGGGACGGCGGTAGACGGCGTCTACACCTGCCAGTTGTTTCACGCCACGCTCACGCTGCTGGCCGCGGCGGCGGTCGGGAAACTCGTCGCCACGCGGACCTGCGCTCCGATCGGCATCGGCACGGCCGCGCTGCTCTTGGCCCTGCCCTGGGTCACGATCACCGGGTCGATGGCGTACAACGAGATGGGCGTGCTGGCGTTCGGCGCGGCGGCGTTGCTGATCGTGTTCAATCATTCCGGGACGACGCGCAGGGGTGCGGCGGCGGCGGGCCTGCTCGTCGGTGCCGCGACGCTTGCCAAGCTGACCGCCGGGGTGATGGTCGCCGTGCCGGTCGGCCTGATGCTGCTGCTAAGACTCAACCGTCCACCGGGCAACGAAGCCAGCACCAAAAGCATCAACAGCGTCCAACTCGCGTCGATCGCTGCGCTGGCGGGCGTCCTGATGCTCAGCCCGTACCTGGTGCGGAACTTCGTGGCCACCGGCAACCCGGTGTTCCCCTTCGCGGCAGAAAGGCTCGGCGCGGGGCACTGGGACGACGCCTTAGTTGCCCGGTGGGACACCGCGCACGGGCTGTCGCCGAAGGACGAGGGCCGACTCGATGCGCTTAGCCGGCAGTGGCTGATGAACACCGGGTACGGCGCGGTCGGCGGTCGGCCCACACCGCGCGAAAACGAGAACGTCGCACGCTTCGACCGTGAAGGCGGCGTGCCCGCCCTGTGGATCGTGGTCGTCGTCGCCGCGGTGCTGCTCCTGAAACAGCACGACACCAAGCGGACCGCCTGCGCGATGGGGTTGATGCTCGGGCTACAGGTCGTGTTCTGGATGCTGGCGACGCACATGCAAAGCCGGTTCCTGCTGCCGACGGTCCTGCCGGCCTGCGTGATCGCCGGGCTGGGGTACCACCGGCTGGCCGAGCTCACGAAACAAAAATCCCCCTCGCTCGCGCCCCTGATCGGCTCGGCGGTCGTGGTCGCCGTCGTGCTCATCAACTATACCACCCTGGCCACCCAGACACGCACCGTGACCGACCCGGACACCGGCCACGAGCTGCCCGTCCCGATGTCGATCGCGATCGACGCCCCCATCGTCACCTCCCCCACCGACCCCAACGCCCACCCGATCAACCGCCTGCCCGAAACCAGCAAGACGCTGATGGTCGCGGACAACTCGGGGCTGTTGTACCTGACTCGGCCGATCGTCTACGCCACCGCGTTTGATGAAGCGCCGCTGGGCAGAGTCATACGCGAAGCCAATAACGACCCGCAGCAGGTCAACGCGCAGCTGCACGACATGGGGATCACACACGTCTGGGTCCACTGGTCCGAGCTCTACCGCCTGCACCAGACCTACGGCCACGACCCCAGCGTTACCCTCGAAACCCTCCAACCCCTGGTCGAATCCGGCTGGCAACCCGTCGCCACCCAGGGCCGAAGCGCCACGCTGTTCGCCCTGCCGACGCCCTAAGCGGTTTGTGTAAAAAACTACCCGTTTTTTCTTGACGAATGCCTACATGAAGTCGATAATTAGATTGGATAGACACACGAAAGGAGGCCCGCAGCCACGTGATCACACATCTTGATGTTCGTACCGCCGAGTGAGGCGCAGAGATTTATCTCGTTTGACCGTTATCTTTTATTCATCATTCAACCTCGCTCGGTTTTTTTATGCGCGTAGAGAGGAATACGATGAACCACGGAGGCGCGAAGCAAATACAAAGAATGTAGACAGGATGACAGGATATA
>CBDUNP010000580.1:0-1777 GCA_965368605.1 uncultured bacterium
TGGCGTAACCTCAGCTTCACGCTGATGTGGACCAGCACCGCCGCCAGCGGGTTCGGGGATCGGATGATCATGCTCGCCGCGCTCGCCCTGCTCGGCGGGCTGGCTGAAGGCACGGATAACGCCACCGCCATCCAGGCCTCGACACAGGTCTTCTTCTTCCTGCCCTACATCCTCTTCAGCCTCCCCGCCGGCTGGCTTGCGGACCACCTGCCAAGGAAGTGGCTGCTGCTGACCTGCGACGAGGCGCGCGGGCTGATCCTGTTGCTGTCCTTCGCCGCTGTCGCCTCCGCAACCGGCCCTGCTGATCTCGCAAGCGACCAGCACTGGAAGGTCTACGCCGCACTGATCGCCATCGGCACCTTCGCCTCGATCTTCAACCCCACACGCAACGCCATCATCCCCCAGATCATCCCCACGCGCCAGTTGCAGTCCGGCAACGCCGTGATCCTCGTGATTAATGTCGTCGCCTCGATGGTCGGCATCGTCATCGGCGGGCGGATCATCAACGTCGATGAAGCCACCAGCGTCCGCACCGGCCTGATGATGGGCGCGTTGTTCTATCTGATCTCCGGCACCTTCTTCGCCTTCCTGCGCCCCACCCGCACGCCCGTCGTCGATAACGCCCCGCCGCGCAGCTTCTGGCAGGCCGCGAAGTATGTAAGCAAACACAAGCGGGTCATCTCATTGATCGCCTTGGGTGTTTTAGTCTGGGCCTCCGCCGCCGCCGTCTCAAGCGGGATCCTCGGCGTCGTCAAGAGCCACTACGGCCTTGACCAGAACGAACTGATGCGGGCCTACACCCAGATCAACGCGACACTGGGCATCGGCCTGCTCGCCGGGGCCGTGATCGTCGTCCTCATCAACACACGCAAGGAATCCTCCGCGCTGTCGCTCAGCGCCCTGATCGGCGTGGGCATCTGCCTGCTGCTGTTCGTCCTCGTCCCCTGGATGCCGATGACCTACGCCTCCGCGTTCCTGATCGGCGTGTTCGGCAACGTCGTCATCATCAACGTCATGACGCTCCTGCAATCCGTCACGCCCAACTACATGCGCGGCCGGGTCATGGGGATCAACTCCATGGTCAACACAATCTTCAGCGTGCTGACCTACCTCGCCATCTGGCGGCTGCCCTCCGCCGACACCAACATCATCTACGCCCTGTACACGCTCGGCGGCCTGCTGATCCTCGTCGGCGGCGTCGGCCTGTTCCGATTCCTCACCCACGGCCCGATGCCCAACCGCACCGCCAACGTCCTCTGGCGGCTCAACCACCTGGCGTGCCTGGTCTGGCACCGCCTGACCGTCGTCGGCCGACAGAACATCCCAGACACCGGCCCGGTCATCCTCGCCGCCAACCACACCAGCGCGCTGGACCCCTTCATCATGCAGGCCGGCTCACGCCGGATGATCCGCTGGGTCATGCTCACACAGTACCAGATACCCATCGCCTGGCCGCTGTGGCGGGCGGTGCAACCCATCGCGCTGGACCGCGACGGCGGCGACATGGCCAAACTCCGAAGCATCATCGACGCACTGAAGCAGGGCGAGATCGTCGGCCTCTTCCCCGAGGGCGGACTGCAACGCAGCAAGCGTGAGCTCCAACCCATGGAGCCCGGCATCGGCATGATCGCCAAACGCAGCAAAGCCACCATCGTCCCCATCTGGATCACCGGCCCCGCCCTCAGCGACAGCATGGCCGTCCACATGCTTAAACCCAGCCGCTCCACCGTCACCATCGGCAAGCCCTACAAGCCCGCCGAAGGCCAGGACCCCAAAG
>CBDUNP010000581.1:0-1774 GCA_965368605.1 uncultured bacterium
CTGACGACTTCCTGCTCCCAAAGCAGGCGCTCTACCAAGCTGAGCTACGCCCCGTGGATAGGCGGACAGTATACGCGACTTCGCCCGGGTGTCATACCTGCGCCAGATACGCCGCCAGCAGGTCCCGGCAGGCGTTCAGATCGGTCATGTGGATCATCTCGGTCACGGTATGGACGTACCGTGACGGGCAGGACAGCGTAAATGCCTTGGTCCCGGCGGCGGCACGCTGGATCGCCGCCGCGTCGGTCCCGCCCCGGGGGAGGATCGACCGCTGGCAGGGGATCTTGGCCTTTTTAGCGACCGCCTCAAACGCCTCCAGCACCGACAGGTCGGCGATCGAGGCCCCGTCCATCACGGTCAGCCCAGCGCCCTTGCCCTGCTCGGTCACGCTCATCTCGCTGGGCACGCCCGGCGTATCACAACACAGCGTCGTATCGATCGCGATCCCGATGTCGGGCTTCACGCCATACGCCGCCGTGATCGCGCCACGCAGCCCGACCTCTTCTTGAACAGTAAATACGGCGTGTACCTCGCAGCTGTGTTTCGACTTCGCCAGCTTCTTGATCGCCTCGATGACCACCCAGCAGGCGATCCGGTTGTCCATGCACTGCGACACAACGGTCTCGCCGACCTTCTCGAACGGCGCACTCAGCACGACCATGTCGCCGATCTTGACCTTCTTCTTCACGGTCTCCGCGGGCAGGCCAAGGTCGATCGATATCTCATCGATCTCCGGCACCTTCTTGCGCTCTTCGGGGGTCGCGATATGCACGGGCTTGCCGCTTGGGTTCATCACGCCGGGCAGGTCTTTTTTCGGATCGTTCACGTCCGGGCAGACGGTGACCAATCTCGCAAACAGGTTGCGCGTATCGAACCCGCCGACCGCATTAACACGCAGAAACCCCTTGTCGTCGATGTGCCGAACCATGAACCCGATCTGGTCCATATGGGCCGCGAGCATGACACGCACAGGGTTTTTCTTCGCTCGTGCGCCCGATTTCGGCTTGGCCTTGCGCACGCAGATCAGCGACCCCATCGGATCGGTGTGGACCTCGTCGAAGAGTCCCTTGATCTCAGACTGGATCAGCTTGCGGACGCGGTGTTCCCGGCCGGGGACGCCGGGGGTCAATGCCAGTTTTTCTAATAGTTTCATGGGCGTAAGTATAGCGATTGTTCGCCGCCGTTACGCCCGGCCCAGCCATCCCCCGGCCAACATAGATCACCCGCTGATCTTCTGGATCGCTTCCGCCAGGTCAACGTCTTTCTGCGTCACCTTCCCGCCGGCGTCGTGCGTGTTCAGCGAGACCTTCACCGTGTTGTACACATTAAAAAGCTCGGGGTGGTGCCCCTGTTGCTCGGCAAGCAGGCCGACACGGACGATGAACCCCATCGCCTCGTTGAAGTCTTTGAACTTATAGCTGCGGGTCAGCCTGTCGTCGCCATGCGACCAGCCGGGCAGGCGGCTCAAGGCGTCGGCGATCTGTGCATCGGTTAAAGGGGTGGGCATCACAGGCTCCTGTTGAGCCTATTGTACGGGCGCACCGGCAATCAAGCACGCACGGCGCAAGCTCAACTGACAAACAAGATACCCGTTAGATGTTCACCGGTGTCGGCGTACCAGCGCCAGCCCGGCACCCACGCCCAGCAACGCGATCCCCGTAGGTTCAGGCACCACCGCACCGGCGGCAGGGGGGACCGGCGAACCCACGTTCCACGCCGTGAGCACCGCGTTTAAGTCATCAATCCCGACAAAGTTGTCACCCGACACGTCCGC
>CBDUNP010000582.1:0-1773 GCA_965368605.1 uncultured bacterium
GTCTGATGGTCGATCGTGTGATAATCGGATCAGACGTGACCGGCCCCGCCGAGTCTTCCGCCGGCGTGATCGACGCGTTCGGCCCGGCGCAGGCGGACCCCGCCAATCTTCTGATTACCCAGGACGAAGGATCGACCGTCATTCATACTGCTCCGACGATCTCGCTGGCGCAGCGCCTGCGTGAGACCATCGGCGATGCGGCACTGGCCGAGCCCGAACAGACACGCAACGCATTCATGCCCGTCCCCGGTTGGCTGGGTGATCAACCTGCCCATCCCGGGACGCCCGATAACACCACACACCAGCTTATTCAGGACTTCAAGGCCAAGCACCCGCTCGAAGCCGTGATGGTTGTAGGCGGCAGCCGCTACGCCGTCATCGCGGGCCAGACCATCCATATCGGACAGCAGGTGGACGGGTACAAGCTCGTTGCGGTCAACGAACGCTCCGCCACTTTCCAGCTTGGCATGCGACAGTTCGAAGTCGGGATCACCGACGCCTCTCCCTGATCCATACAACCCGCAAATGTTATAGCCAATCCGCTAATACACGCCCGGTCGCTCAGGACCGGGCGTTATTGTGTCGATGAAGAAGAAGACAGCGGACCGGCCGCTGCGCCGGTATAAACCGTTTTCTTTCCAGGAGACACTGCAATGCACGCAGTCAGCAAGTATCAGAATCGTTCGAAAATGGGCTTCAGCCTGATTGAGTTGGTCATTGTCGTGGTGATTATCGGGATCATCGGTGCGATCGCCGTCCCCCGTATGAGCCGTGGCGCCAAGGGTGCATCGGATTCTGCGGTGACGGCCAACCTGACCGTCCTTCGCAACGCGCTTGACCTCTACTCGACCGAGCACGGCGGATCGTTCCCGACCGCGGCCAACATGCCCAACGCGCTGCTTCAGTACACCGATGGTACGAGCGCCGCAACACCCGGTGCCAAGTCGGCCTCGAATATCTACGGGCCTTACATCCGTGCGATCCCGAAGCTGCCCGTAGGTGCTAACAAGGGCCTGGCGACCTTCACCGCTACTGCGCCTACTGCAACTGCCGCATCAGCAGGCTGGTACTACGACGAAGCCACCGGCACCATCAAGGCCAACTGCAAAGACTCGGAAGTCGATGAAGCTGGCGTCAAGTACAACACGTATTGATAGCGGGGCGGAGGGTTAAGCTCACATGCCGCCGGTCAATAGATCGCGTGTGAGGCAGATACAGGTTATGGATAACGTGACCCTCAGAATCCGTAAGCAGGTGGGCTTCAGCCTGATCGAGTTGGTGATCGTTGTGGTCATCATCGGGATCATCGGGGCCATCGCGGTCCCGAGGATGAGCCGGGGCGCCAAGGGCGCCGCCGACTCGGCCCTGTCTGCTGACCTGCGTGTGTTACGCGACGCGATGGACCTATTCGCCGTGGAGCACGGCGGGTTGTACCCCGAGGGGGCGGATGTCGCCGATGCTCTGACGGGCTACTCCAGCGCCCGGATCGACGACCTGAACCCGACCAAGACCGCGACGCACATATACGGCCCGTACCTGCGTGCGATCCCCAAGCTTCCGGTGGGTGCCAATAAAGGCCAGTCCGCTTTTACCGGGACGGCACCCGGGGCGACGGCGACTGGCGCAGGATGGTATTACAACGAGACGACCGGCGAGGTCCGGGCGAACTGCAAGGATGCCGAGACCGACGAATCCGGTGTTCAGTACAACACCTACTAGATTGACCGCCGAAGCGTGGTTTAGATACCTGGATAACGAACCCGCCCGGTAGCC
>CBDUNP010000583.1:0-1768 GCA_965368605.1 uncultured bacterium
GCACGCTGGCCTGCGGGCTCGGCGGGGTGGTGCTTGGATCACTTGAGCAGTGGCAAGCGGTCCTGGTGGCGTGCCAGACCGCCGCGATCATTGTGATGCTGGCCGCCATGGACAGCCGGGGACGCAAACGGCGGCGGCGGTAGGAGGCAAGCGGGTGCGAGCAAACAGGGGGACGAGAACCCCTCGCGTTGTCATCCCCCATTTCCACATCATTGTTTAGCGGGCGATCACAGATCGCTGTGCCGGATAACCCGGCAAGTCATTACGCTGTGCGTTTCAGGTCAGGGCTAGCGGTTTCAATTTGTTCGTCGTGTGTTATACGGGTTTAGTTTTGCGTCTTGTGATGAAGATGCTAAACGGCAAGCCCGCGTGTGAGACTGGTGTGCGGGGGGGCGTGTGCAGTCGCAACTTGTGCGGGGTGCTAGGATCAATACCTGATTATTAACCCATCACTGCCGCGCAGACGGGGGACAAGTTGAAACGGGACAGGGTGGAATAAAAAAAGCCCACGTTCGATGAACGTGGGCTTTGGGGTGGTTGTGTTTAGTTCGATCAGCGGAGGCTGTTGCTGATGTTGAACTTGCCGGGGTCCTGCATCAGGCCCGGGAACTGCTGCTCTTCGATCTCCGACTGGAGGATGATCGTCGGCTTGACCAGGATCAGCAACGTGCGCTGGTCCTTGGTGGTCGAGGCATTGGTGAACAGCCGGTTGAAGACCGGGAGCTTGGAGAGGACCGGCACGCCGGACTCGATCTCCACTTCACCGACCAGACGCTGGCCGCCGATCAGCAGCGTGCCCTGGTCGGGGATGCTGACGGTGGTGGCGACGCTGGTGATCTCAAGCTCGGGGGCCTCGATCGTGCCGGTGGGCAGGTTGATGATGATGTTGCCGCCGTCGTCGCCGCCGTCGACGCCTTCACCGCCGCCGCTGGTCTGGACCTCGCGGATACCGATGACGGTCGCCAGGCTCGGACGCAGGGTCAGTGTGACGTAGCGCCGGTCGGCACTGATCGTGCCCTCGACGTCCAGCACCACACCGGACTGGACCACACTCAGGGTGGGGTCGAAACCAACCGAGTCGGGGACGGGTTCAAGGTCGCTGACGAACGAGCGCTGGGTCGCGACGATGACGTAGGACCGTTGGCCGTTGGACAGGGTGATGCGTGGGGCGGTCAGGGTCAGCGACCGCTGGTTGGCCTGGGTCGCCCGGACCAGAAGGTTGACTTCCAAGTCTTCCAGGAACGAGACGCTGAAGTCGGCGGACCGGCCGCTTGGGGTGAACCCGGTGCCGGGGATAAAGATGCCCGGGCCCGTGCCGGTGACCGAGCCGAACGGCGTGGATCGGACCGAGGTTTCCTGGCGGTCGGCGATATTCACGCTGTCTTGAGCGAACTTGATCGGGCCGAAGCTCGAACCGATGTCGTTGATCTGGAAGTCCAGGTCGAACCCGGTCTCTTCCAGGAAGCTCTCGTCCACCAGCAGGAAGCGGGCCTCGACGGAGATCTGGCCGGAGCGGATCTCGCGTAGCTGCGAGAGCAGCCCGATGATGTTGCGGTGGTTGTCGGGGGTGGTCTTGACGACCAGGTTGCCGTTGAGTTCGTCAAGGCTTGAGACGTCGCCGCCGTTGATGGACCACTCGTTGAAGTCACCGACGGTTTCGGTGATAAGGGTGGTGATCTGTTCGATCAGTTCCTCGCGGGTGGGGACTTCATCGTCTTCTTCATCCTCGGTGTCGCCGAAGATGCCGCTGCCGCCACCACCGCCGCCG
>CBDUNP010000584.1:0-1767 GCA_965368605.1 uncultured bacterium
CGGATCTCGGCGGTGTGCGCCTCGTCGCTGGCCACGCCGATCATGGCGATCACCTGACCGTCGAGTTCGGCGACCCAGAAGTGATGCCGATCGTTGTCGAAGTAGGCCTCGTTCATGTTGTCGATGTCGGCACCGGAGTCGTTAGGCGCGATCTGCCCGGCGAGCAGGCCCTGGTCGTAGAGTGTGGAAACGGCCTGTTGGTCTTTGGGCTCGAAGGAGCGTACGGTTAGGCCGAGGACCGGGTTTTCATGGGCTTGTTCGGACATCGTGTGAGCGTCTGGCCCGCAGGGGGCGTGGGAGTTTCTTGGTGGTTTCCGGCGGTCCGGGGTTATCCGACGAATCTATCGCCTAATAGTGTAGCCCATTTTAACGCGATGCGCCTTGATGCGCAATTAGGAACGGGAAGAGACTGTGAGAAACTTCAGGTCGTCCGTTTCGGTGTCCAGCACAGCGACGGTGTAGCGGTGTGCCCGGCACAGGGCGCCTGGGTTGATGACTCGGGTGGGGCCGGAGCGTGTGTCGGTGGCCTGATGGGTGTGGCCGTGGCAGAGGTAGGCCGGTTCTTCCGCGAGGGCCTGGGCCATGGCCAGGTGCTCGTGCCCGTGGCAGAAAATCAGCTTGCCGGGGTTCAGGTCGATCTGGCCGACGGGGTGATCGACCTGAAGGCCCAGGCTCCTGGCGTATTCGCCCAGCGGGCCGATGTCCCAGTCGGAGTTCCCGAAGACCAGGCGGGCGGGGAGGGGTTGATTCGTGGCAGGGTTCTGGACGAGCAGCTCGTCGATGACTTCGACGGAGCCGACATCGCCTAAGTGGATCAGCAGGTCGACGCCCTCCGCCACGAGGGCCTGGACGCCAAGCCGGGTGGTGACGGCGCGGCCGTGTGAGTCAGAGAGCAGACCGATCCGTGGCAATGCGAAATCCCTGAAATAACCCCTCTGGCACAAGCCGCCGACTGGAGTGTACCGGACATGCGCCTTGGGGCAAAGCCCGGCAAGCCTGTAGCCGGTTTTTTCAGGGCCCGGCTTAGCGGCTATGCTTTCGGCCTGCTGGCACGGAGAATCAGACTCAAAGGACGGACCCCATGGCGGATATTCTGGCTCAGATCGTGGCGGATAAAAAGCTGGAGGTGGCGGCCTGCCGCGAGGCGGTCTCCCTGGATGAGCTTAAGGCCAAGGCCGCGGATACCGAACGGCCGAGGAACTTCTTCGCCGCGGTGACCCGGCCCAAAGGCGAGCTGCGCGTCATCGCCGAGGTGAAGAAAGCCAGCCCGTCTGCCGGCGTGATCCGTGAGGACTTCGACCCGGTCCAGATCGCCAAGGCTTATCACGGAGCTGGCGCCGCGGCGCTGAGTTGCCTGACCGATGAGAAGTATTTTCAGGGGTCGCTGAGCTACATTGCGCAGATCAAGGACGCGGTCCCGCTGCCCGTGCTGCGCAAGGACTTCATCATCGACCCGTACCAGGTTTACGAGGCCCGCGCCGCTGGGGCGGACGCGATCTTGCTGATCGCGGAATGCCTGGGCGAACCGCAGATGATCGACCTGCTGATTCTCGCCACCGAATTAAAGATGACCGTGCTGCTGGAGGTCCACGACTACGAGAGCCTGATCCAGGTCAAGAGCCACGTCGGCTTCCCACACCCCGGCTACCAACTGCTCGGCATCAACAACCGTAACCTCAAAGAGATGACCACCGACCTTGGGCATACATTAAAGCTGCTCAAGGACGTGCCGGACAAAGACATCCTCGTCAGCGAATCAGGCATCCG
>CBDUNP010000585.1:0-1766 GCA_965368605.1 uncultured bacterium
GCGCCGGAGGTCATCATCCGCAACGAGAAGCGGATGCTCCAGCAGTCGGTCGATGCGCTCTTTGACAACGGCCGATGCCGCCGACCGGTGCTCGGTTCCAGTAACCGTCCGCTGAAGTCCTTGACCGATATGATCAAGGGCAAGCAGGGCCGGTTCCGCGAGAACCTGCTGGGCAAGCGCGTCGATTACTCGGCCCGTTCGGTCATCGTCGTCGGCCCCGAGCTGAAGCTGAATCAGTGCGGTCTGCCTAAGAAGATCGCGTTGGAGCTGTTCCAGCCTTTCATCATCCGCAAGCTTAAAGAACACGGCCTGGTCGACACGATCAAGAGCGCCAAGAAGATGCTCGAACGCCGTGACCCCGAGGTCTGGGACGTCCTGGAAGAAGTGATCTACCAGCACCCGGTCCTCCTGAACCGCGCGCCAACCCTGCACCGCATGGGTATCCAGGCCTTCGAGCCCGTGCTCGTGGAAGGCAACGCGATCAAGATCCACCCGCTGGTCTGCGCCGGCTTCAACGCCGACTTCGACGGCGACCAGATGGCGGTCCACCTGCCGTTGTCCGTTGAAGCACAGGCCGAGGCTCAGGTCCTGATCCTCGCGACCCACAACATCTTCAGCCCCGCGAACGGCAACCCGATCATCAGCCCATCTCAGGACATCCTCCTGGGCGCTTACTACCTCACGATGATCGAGGTCGAAAGCTCGAAGGACCCGAAAGATTGCGTCTCGTTCCGCGATCCGTTCGAGGCGTTCCTTGCTTACGACCTCAAGAAGATCGCTTTGCACACCCCGATCGAAGTCCGTCTTCCCAAGGGACGCTTCGGCGACATCGTTTCGGAAATCGGTGGGCTCCCCGAAGACCTGCCGGCGAACAACCGGATCGTCACCACTGTCGGCCGGCTGTTGTTCAACGAGATCCTGCCCGAGGGGATGCACTTCTACAACTTCGCACTGGGTTCCAAGGCATGCAGCCGCGTGATCGACGATACCTACGCCCGCTGCGGTCGTCCTTCGACGATCGATCTACTGGACAACCTCAAGGCCATCGGGTTCAAGCACTCGACGATCTCCGGCCTGTCGTTCGGCCTGACCGACCTGCGTATCCCCGCCAAGAAGCAGGAACTCATCGACGCGACCCAGAAGAAGGTCGACCGTGTCGAGAAGGCCTACCACGCCGGTGCCATCACCGAACGTGAACGCTACAACCAGCTGCTTGACCTCTGGACACACTGCCGTGAAGGCGTCACCAAGGAACTGCTGACCGAACTCAAGAACGACCGCCGCGATGAGAACGGCAAGCCTCTCCCCGCCGACGGCAAGGAAGGCAAGCTCTGCATCAACCCCGTGTACGTCATGAGTAAAGACGCATCGGGTGCCCGTGGTAACGTCAGCCAGGTCCAGCAGCTCGCGGGGATGCGTGGCCTGATGTCCAAGCCCTCCGGCGAGATCATTGAAACACCTATTAAAGCTAACGCCCGTGAAGGCCTAAGCGTCCTGGAATACTTCTCCTCGACACACGGTGCCCGTAAGGGCCTGGCCGATACCGCGCTGAAGACCGCCGACTCCGGCTACCTCACAAGGAAGCTCGCCGACGTCGCGCAGAACGTCTTCATCAGTCAGCACGACTGCGATACCAAGCAGGGCATCACCAAACGCGCCACCTACAAGGGCGAAGAGATCGATGTCCCGCTGCGTGAGTGCATCGTCGGCCGGACCGCGCGTGAGACGATCCGCAACCCGATCACCGACGAGCTGATCGTCTCGGA
>CBDUNP010000586.1:0-1755 GCA_965368605.1 uncultured bacterium
GCACCCGCCGCCAGCGAATACGCCAGCATACGCCCCTCGCGCGCGAGGGATGGTCCCTTTACATCATTCTCCATAACTGCTTTCTCCTTCTCCGGGTTATGTCAAACCGAAAACGCTTGACGAATGACACAAGCATTCACGCTAAGTCAAAGGCAGTAAACAGAATACTGCCAGCCTAACATCGCCATAGTATAAACGGTTAACCAAACGAGACAATCCCTTATTATGGATTTTTAACATGCCGCGGTAGGATCGTCGTAAACATTTTTTATGAAATTACTTATGGTTGTCTTGGGCTTTGTGACGGATTCGAACCCGATAATCGGGTTTTTTGCTGCCAGTGACAACGGGAACCGCCTGGCTCCGCCTGCCAAACGCTCCGTCTGCTGAAAAACATGGCACAAGCCCATGCATGCCCTGACTTTGCCTGCCCCGGTGCGGTAAGGCTCGTGGCATTCAATTATGATTGAAATTTAACAAAAAGCATGCCGCATTCCGGGTTGAGTCGGGTAGAATTAATAGAATAACACCGCAGTCCTGTTACCGGGGTGGAGAACTCAACATGCGTTTTAGTAAGTATTTATGTGCCTATCTGTCCGCGCTGACCCTTGTCGGGGCCGCTGTGGCGGATGTCTACGACGCTCCCGCGGGCTACTACAGCTCCGCCACGGGCCAGGGCGCGACCCTCAAAAGCCAGCTCGGCTCGATCATGACCTCCGGCCACATCCTCCGGACCTACGGCGCGTTCCGCTACGCTTCGGTCCTCTTCGATACCGATCCAAACAACTCCAATAACATCATCCTGGTCTACAACGAGGCCTCCGTCAGCGGCAGCTGGGATTCAGGCAGCACCTGGAACCGTGAGCACGTCTGGCCTCAATCCTTGCAGCCCGGCTCGGCTAGCAACGGCACCACCGGGAACCTCGGCGACCACCACGCGCTCAAGCCCTCAAACCCAAGCGTCAACAGCTCACGCGGCAACAAGCCCTTCGGCAACCTCAACTCCTCCGGCATCTACGGCGCACAGACCGGCGGCACCTACTACCCCGGCGACAACGACGCCGGCGACATCGCCCGCGCCCTGTTCTACTCCGACACTCGCTACGACTCCACGCTCGCAAATCTAAGCACCGGCCTGGTCGGCGACATCAACACGCTGATCCACTGGAACTACGCCGACGTCCCCGATGAGTTTGAACGCCGCCGTAACCACGTCATCTACAGCCAGTCCGAAAACCCGTCGCACTATCAGAACAACCGCAACGCTTTCATCGACCACCCCGAATATGTCTGGTCCATCTACGGCGGCGGCAACAACGACTCCACGCTCTCCGTGGACGGCCCCGCCAACCCCGACGGCAGCTCCGCCGCGACCGTCGACCTCGGCCGGGTGATCACCGGCTCCGCGATCCCTTCGACTCAGGCGGTCGGCCTGCTCAAAGCCGGCGCCGACCCGACCTACTACGAAGTCACCGCCGCTGGCGACGCCACCTCGGATGTCAACGGTCGGTTCAACGCCTTCGTTAGCGGGCCCGGACTCGAAACACTCAACATCGGCCTCACCGGCTCCACCGCCACCGCGGGCTTGCTCTCCGGAACCGTCACCGTCGACAACATCGACGTCAGCACCGGCGGCGCGGGTCAGGGCTCTGCGGATGCCAACGACATCATCACCGTCAACCTCGACGTTCTGGACCATTCCAACGCCTCGTTCGTCTCCGGCCTCGACCAGGACCTGTTGACCATCGACTTCGG
>CBDUNP010000587.1:0-1751 GCA_965368605.1 uncultured bacterium
GGCCAAAAGGAACTGATTTGTGAATGACTCTATCCAGGGCAGCCTGACGACCACCGCCGACGTGAAGATCGCGATCGTGGTGGCCCGGTTTAATGAGTTCGTCACCAAGCACCTGCTGGAAGGTGCGTTGGACACGTGGGCGCAATTGGGCGGGGACACGGATGCGCTGACCGTCGTCTGGGTGCCGGGGAGCTTTGAGCTGCCGGTGACCGCCAAGAAGCTGGCGGAGTCCGGCGACTACAAGTCCGTCATCTGCCTGGGCTGCGTGATCCGTGGCGAGACCGACCACTACGACCACGTCGTCGAGCAGACGGCCAAGGGGATCAAGGATGTCGGTGTGATGACCGGCGTGCCTTGCATCTTCGGGGTGCTGACCTGCGACACCGTCGAGCAGGCGGTGAACCGGGCGGGGCTTAAGATGGGCAACGCCGGGCGAAGCGCGATGATGACCGGGCTGGAGATGGCGGACCTGATGACGAAGATCTAGGTTGGCGGTGCCTGTCGGCCCGAAACGTTTTTATGCGAAAGATTAAATGACCGAGTTAAGTCCAAAACCAGACACCAGCCCAAATACATCTACAGGCGGCAACCGGCGAGACGTGCGTCGGCTGGCGATGCAGGTGCTGTACCAGATGGACGTCACCACGCAGCGTGATCGCCAGGCGATCCTCGACGGGCTGGATGAAGACTTTGATAACCCGGGCGTCCGCGAGCAGGGAACGGACCTGGCGATGGCGGCGTGGGCACAGCACGACACGGCGGACACGAAGATCACCGAGCTCGCCCCCGAGTGGCCGACGCACCGCCAGCCGCCGGTCGACCGGGCGATCCTCCGGTTGGCCTACCACGAGATCGTCAGCGGCCACGCGCCCGCCAAGGTCGCCATCAACGAAGCCGTCGAACTCGCCAAGAACTACGGCAGCGAGCAGACCCCCGCGTTCGTCAACGGCGTCCTTGATAAACTCGCAAAAACCGCAGAGATCAAAGACGATGCACAAGCCGCGCCCGCTGAGGATGGCCCAGCCGACCCACAGGCCTGGCTCGATGACGCGAAAGAAACGTGAGCGGTCAGCCATTAGCGGTTAGCTGCTAGCCTGAACCCCAGACTCTAGACCCCGGCCCTAACCTATGAGCCTCTTCAAGTCCGCACTCAACAAGCTCAAGCAAGGCCTCGCCCGCACACGCTCCGGGTCCGTCGCCACGGTGCGCACGATCCTCACGGGCAAGCAGCTCAGCCCGGAGCTACTTAAAGAGCTTGAGCGGGCGATGATCCAGGCGGACATCGGTGTCCGCACCGCGGTCGAGATACGCAAAGACATCCAGGCCGCCTACGAACGCAGCGAGATCACCTCGGGCGACGAGGCGTTGGCGTTCCTCAAAGACCAGTTGCGTGCGTACTACCCCGAGGCCGACCGGTCGCTGCATTTTGCGGCCCCCGGAGAAGGGCCGACCGTCATCCTCGTCGCGGGGATCAACGGGGCGGGCAAGACCACCAGCATCGCCAAGATCACCAAGAGCCTGCGCGACGAGGGCAAGAGCGTGCTGCTCGCCGCCTGCGACACCTTCCGCGCTGCGGCGGTCGAGCAGTTGGAGGTCTGGTCCGAACGCTTAGGCGTACAGGTCATCAAGGGCCAACAGGGCGGCGACCCGGCGGCGGTCGCGTTCGACGCGGCACAGGCGGCGGTGTCTCGCGGCGTAGACGTGCTGGTCCTCGACACGGCCGGACGGCTGCACACGCAGGAACACCTGAT
>CBDUNP010000588.1:0-1749 GCA_965368605.1 uncultured bacterium
GGGTGCTTGAGATGACCGGGTCGCGGTTGGTGCGTGCGGACGTGAAGCGCGTGGTATTGCTGGATCGCCAGCTGGTGGTGGGTGCCGGGTCGGCGTGTCATCTGCGTGCCGAGTCGGCGGAGAAGCCGGTGGTTTTGAATCTTAAAGACGGCCGGCTGCTGGTGCAGTCCGGGCAGGCGATCAAGGTCGGGGCCGGTGAGTATGACTCGGCGCAGGGTTTGCCGATGGATACGTTAGTGGACCTGGGTACGCTGTCACTTCGAGTCACACAGGTCTGAAAATCGTTCGAGGGCATGGGGCACAGCTAACACGGCTGGCGGAAAAGACGACGATGCACACTTACCAATACCAACCCGGCGACACACCCTTAGCGGGCTACACGATCAAAAGCGCCGCGGGCCACGGCGGCTTCGGCGAGGTCTACTACGCGGTGAGCGACTCCGGCCGAGAGGTCGCGCTCAAGGCGGTGCAGGGCTACGAACAGATCGAGCTGCGCGGTATCCGCCAGTGCATGAACCTCAAGAGCCCGCACCTGGTCACGATCTTTGATGTCAAAGACAACGACAAGGGCCAGCCCTTTGTGTTGATGGAATACGTCGCCGGCCCGTCGCTGGCGGACCTGATTGACGACTCGCCTAACGGACTCGGTGCGGAGAAGACGGCATTCTTCCTCCGCGAGATCGCCAAGGGTCTGAGCTACCTGCACGACTGCGGGATTGTTCACCGTGACCTGAAGCCTGCGAATATTTTTTACGAGAACGGCTACGTGAAGATCGGGGACTATGGTTTAAGCAAAGCCATCAGTGCCAATCAGAACCACAGCCAGACCGTCACCGTCGGGACCGTGCATTACATGGCCCCCGAGGTCGGCGCGGGCCGGTACGACCGGAGCATTGATATCTATGCGATGGGTGTCGTGGTCTACGAGATGCTCACGGGGCGTGTGCCATTTAAGGGCGATACCCCAAGCGAAATCCTGATGAAGCACCTGTCGGCGACGCCCGACCTGGACGCGATCGAAGAGCCTTTCCGGACGGTGATCAAGAAGGCGTTGGTGAAAGACCCGGCCGAGCGTTATCAGAGCGTTAACGAGATGGTCGAGGCGGTGTTCGGCGAAGAGCGGATGAAGCAGAGCATGGCCAGCTTCTCCACGGCCGACCTGAGTATGGTGGCCGGGCAGGTCGCCAAGAAGGTGCGCGTCGGTGGTGGTGACTCGGTTGGCAACGCCGAGACCTACGACACAGGGAACACCTACAAAGATAAGAGCGATCCCGGCGAGCAGAGCCCGCTGTATCAGGCGGGGTATGTCAGTGGCCGGGTGATGCACGACCGGGGGCTGGGTGTGCGTCGGCACGCCGATCCGCTGCGCGACCCGATGAAGGCCGGTCAACGCCGGGTGCTTGCGCTGATCGCGCTGGGCGTGGTCGCGTTGGGGACGGGGGTGATCGCGGGGGGGAGTTCGCTGCAAGAACGGCAGTACGTGTTGTTCGCAGCGGCTGCGTCGCTGGGCGCGATGCTCGGTCTGGTGCTTGCCAACAAACGGCTGGCCTCGACGCTGGCGCAGGAATCGAACCTGCTACGGCGGGTGATCATCGGCGGCTCGGCGATCCTGGCGTCATGGCTGGCATCCTTCGCGACATACACGATGATGACCGGCGACTGGCACAGTGCGCAGACCAGCTCGGTCTATGCGTTGGCGGTGCCGTTGCTGCTGATTAATTGGGGTAAGGCGATGTCGCCCGGCCGACC
>CBDUNP010000589.1:0-1734 GCA_965368605.1 uncultured bacterium
GCGTGTGTGCGGGGCTTTGTGCGTAATGGGGTTATATGAGGCGAGGGGATCAGCGACGGCGCAGCATCGCCAAGCCACCCAGGCCAAGCAACGCAACGGCCGCGGGTTCGGGGACCGCCGCGGGGGCTGGGGGCGTGCCTGCGTTCCAGTTGCCCAAGACCTCGTTGAGGTCGTCGATGCCCACGAAGCCGTCACCGGAGGGGTCGGCCAAGGGGTTGGCGGGCGGGACGTTCTGGTTCCAGTTGGCCAAGACGATGTTCAGGTCGTCGATGCCGACGAACCCGTCGCCGTCGAGGTCGCCGGTGATCGGGCCACCGAACGTGACCAGCGAGATCCCGCCACCCGGGGAGGTGAAGGTGCCGGTGAGTGTGCTGGAGGCGTCGGCGTAGGCCGGCGTGTGCCCGGCGGAAGTGACCAGTGACATGACCAGGTGGAAGACCTCTCCGGGGTTTGCGGTAAAAGAAATGCTGCCGGTATCATCGACGAGGCCGTCGACGTTACTTGACGAGCTGAAGGTGTCCTCGGGGAAACTGGCGCTCTCGAAGAAGTTATTGATGGCGGAGTCGTAGAACTCGGGGTTGATGACGATGCCGCCGCGGCCGCGGACGAAAGCGGATGTGGTGGCTGGGTCGGGTTCGTTCAGGTCGGCGGTGAGGTGGTAGTTGAAGGTCACCAGGCCGGGCGCGGCACCGTTGTACTGGTACGGGACCATCACGCCGGCGTATCCGGTCGAACCGGATGTCGAGGTGGCGGCGGTGCTTGAGGCTTTGAGTGTGGGCGTGGCGACGATGCCGGAGGTGTTGCCGTCGGTATCGGCTTCACCAAAAGCCACGCCTTCGCCGACGTCGTGAGTGCTGGTGGAGAACTCGACCACTTCGCCGCCGTCGGTGGTGTAGGTGAGCGTTCCACTAAAGAATGATCCGCCGGTGGTGGTGGCGGTCTGGCCGGAGGACGTAGAGGTTTCAGCGCCGATGAACGGTCCGCCGATGATGACGGCGCCCGCGGATGCGGGGAGGGCTGACAGGCCAATAGCTAGCGCTGATGCGATGGCGGCGCTGGTGATTGTTGCGGGGTGCTTCATGTTCCTTCTCCTTCAATCGAATAAAAAAAGTTTGATAAGTCTACATTAACGAATACAAATCATGGCGGTCGTCATGGACGACGTGCCTCTCACCCCTGCTGCCGTGACGGAGCAGAGGTGCGGGATTGCGATCCAGCTTGTTGTTACGACACCACCCACTGATTCGTATTGAAATCGGCAATACGAACATCTAACGATATGATGACTAAAATACCGGCCACCTGGTTTCTGCCCAATTCAGGACGTAGTCTAACGTTAGTTCGCCCCGAACCCAAGCCTCAATCTGAGAGGCCTCATGAATTTATAATCACCCCGTGGCACCGACAGGCGGAGATATGTTGCCTAGATTAACAATCTGCCTAAATAATCGGGACCAATACCCGAGGCTTGCGCTGGCTGCCAGCAGATTGAAGCTCGGTTGGACGTATGAGTGGCGCATGGTTGGGCCGTATGCAATTGCAATAGTATTAAGTTGGAGAATCGTCACATGTCAGAATCTAAACTGCGTTGGGGGATCCTGGGTGCGGGGGCGATCGCGGATGCGTTCGTGAGGGGTGTGCAGGCGGGCGAGACCGGCGAAGTTGTCGCGGTCGGCAGCCGATCTTTAGACAAAGCCAATGCCTTCGCCCAGCCGTTTGGTATTCCTAAAACGC
>CBDUNP010000590.1:0-1718 GCA_965368605.1 uncultured bacterium
GCGAGCGAGGTCGGCTCGGGGACGGCCGCGCCAACGGCGGGTGGCGTCCCGTTGTTCCAGTTGCCCAGGACCTGGTTGAGGTCTTCGATCCCGACAAAGTTGTCGCCGGAAGGATCGGCGGCGGGGTCGGCGGGGGGGACGTTCAGGTTCCAGTCGCCCAAGATGATGTTCAGGTCGTTGATGCCGACGAAGCCGTCGCCATCCAGGTCGCCAATAAGCGCCGACCCGACATCGCCAGCCACGATATCGACATCGACATCGGTCTCGTAGGCGTACTCGAAGACGGTGACGTAGCGGTTGGGGTCGGCCTGGTAATCGCGTTCGTTAATGATGCCGTCGGGGAACGGCAGGCCGTTGGCGTTCACGACGTCGTGCACGGTGATCTGGAAGCGTGCCCAGCCGTAGCGGTTGTCGCCGTTGCCGTCGACAAAACGTACGCCAGCGTATTCTTCGTTGGGGAAGCCTGGGGAGGGGTCCCAGAAGGTGTGCAGGCCGTAGCCGCCGTAGCTGGAGACCAGGCCGTAGAAATTGCCTGACCCGTTAGGCGTGATGTCCTGCGCCGCGGCGTTGCTTGAGCCGATGACTTCGCCGGCGTCGAACGAGCGGACGTAGTAGGCGTTGCCGTGGTTGGTGTTCGTGATGCTGTAGCCTGCGCCGCGGTTGGGGTAGAGCGGGTCGCTGCCTGGGAGCCCGGCCGATTGCACGGAGCCGCGCCACTGAACCGTGCCGTACCCAAAACCACCACCCGAGGTGTTCAGCAGGCTGACGTCGATGTAGCCGTCGTTGTCGAAGTCGATGTTCAGCGCGTCGTCGCCGCTGTTGATTTGCAGGTCGGGGATATCCGTGTGGACGATGACGGCATCCGCCTTCTGACCGAAGGCAAAGGCGCCGAGGCTTGCGGCAGCGGAATAGGCTACAAGCCGCTCGAGCGTCTCTCGTCGTGAATCCGTCTTCATATCTGACATGGTTCTTCTCCCACTGAAAAGTGATGATTGAATAGGTGGTGGACCGTTAGTATAGCACGAGGCAATAAGTTCATTCGTTTATCTATTTAATTCTATTTGGCCTGCCTTGTCAAGAGAATTCGCCTCAAACTGTAGTGATTTTGTGACTTTGACGACCGGGGTTGCGGGTGGGGCCTGCCCCTTGGACAGGGCGTCTGCACGGAGCTTAAAGTCATCGAAATCACGGGCCTGTTTGGGCGACCACAGCGTCTCACTGAAAGCCAGCAGACGGGGCATGACCTGGCGGATTAATTCATCGTAAGTTTTTACGTATTCTGTCCATATGGGGGATTCGCCGCCCAGGATCAGGGCTTCCTGAGAGGCGTTCAGCCCCTCGGGGATCGGCTCAAAGCCATAGACCTTCTCGATCGGTAGCAGCGGCATCCAGTCGGGCTTGTCGGCCATCGCGTCTTCGGTGGCGGGGTAGTCCAGGTAGACCCACTCGTGGAACGAGTTGATCGTCTGCCAGCCCATCTCCGCGGCCTGCTTGGTTTGGCCTTCCAGCCAGCCCTGAACGACCTGGCCCTTGGGCATCCCGGCCTTCTTGAGGTTGTCGCCCCAGCCGATCGTGCCGACCTTCAATTGTTCGTGCACGAATGTCGAAATCTTGTTGGCGAACCAGAACTCCAGCTCGTCTTCATCCTTGAGGTTCAGGTCTTGCATCCGCTGTTTGCAGCGCGGGCACTTGGACCAGATGTCGGTCGGCCGTTCGTC
>CBDUNP010000591.1:0-1718 GCA_965368605.1 uncultured bacterium
GTCGAGGCGATATAGACCCTGCTTATGAATAAGTCCCGCAAGCTGATGGCCGGTGTGTTGATCGGGGTCGTCTGTGCGCTGGGGGCGTGGGGGCTGAACCTGGCGGGTGGGCTGGAAGCGCCCGAGCACATCACCTGGGACGCGCGGCAGACCTGGCTGGCGAGCCCGGTCGGTTCGGATGTGCTGATCCGCATCATTCTTTTAGATGAGCAGAGCCTGGAGTGGGCGCGTGGCGGGATGGGGCTGAGCTGGCCCTGGCCTAACGAGGTATACACACCGATTATTGATTTTTGTCGGCGAAGCGGCGCGAAGGCGATCGCGTTTGATGTCATGTTCACGGAGCCGGGGCGGTACGGGCCGGCGGATGATCAGAAGCTGGCGGACGCGATGGCGGGAGCGTCGGACTTTGTGGCGTTTATCCATCCGGGCAAGCAGGACGTCGCAACGTCGGGCTGGCTTGCGGAAATCGAACGACCGGGCGTGTCGGTACAGGGGCTGGAAGACTACATCGATCAAAATGAAATCGAGGGGTTGAGTGCGGAGGGGTGCGTGTTCCCGCTGGCGCTGTTTGCGCGCAGCGCGACGATGCTGGGGCACATCGGGATCGATAAGGAGGGGGTGCTGCGTCGGGTCCGGCCGGTGATGCGGTTCGACGGGTCGGACATCCCGACGATGGGGCTGGCGGCGTATCTGGTCGGGACGAAACAGACGCAGGTCCAGATGCGGATCGAGGGGGATGATTTATCCATCGGCGACCACAGAATCCCGCTGGGTTCGGACGGGCGGGCGCTGCTTCGTTACCGCAAGCCGGATCAAGACCAGAACAAGCACCTCTACAAAAGCTACAGCGCCGCGGCGGTGATCCAGTCACAGCTGCGTCTTGTGGCGGGCCAGGAGCCGAGCATTGACCCGGCCGAGTTCGAGGGGTGTTATGTGTTCTTTGGGTTCAGTGCGCCGGGGCTGAAGGACAACCACACGATGCCGGGCCGAGCGGGAGTGCCGGGGGTGGAGGTCCACGCGACGGTGCTGGACAACCTGTTGAATCAGGGGTTTCTGCGTGATGCGTCGCAGGCGGGGGTCTTGATCTTCATGCTGCTGCTGTCGATCGCGGCGGGGTTGGCGGTGGTGTTTACGTCCGGCGGGGTGCGGCTGGGGATCGTGTGGGTGTCGGCGTGCGTGTTGCCGACGGTGTTGGGGGTGGGGATGTTTAATAGCGGGATCGCCTGGCCGATCGTCGGGCCGACGCTCGGAGCGTTGCTTTCGCTACTCAGCGCGACGGTGTTCTCGCTGGCGACCGAAGGGAAGCAGCGGCGGTTCATCAAGCGGGCGTTTGAGCACTACCTCAGCCCGACGGTGATCGAGCGGGTGCTGGCGGACCCGTCGCTACTGAAGCTCGGCGGAGAACGGCGCGAAGTCACGGTGATGTTCATCGACCTGGCGGGGTTCACGTCGATCGCGGAGAAGCTGGATGCGGAGGTGTTGTCATCACTCTTAAATGATTACCTGTCCGCGATGAGCGAGGTGATCCTTGAGGAACAGGGGACGCTGGACAAATACCAGGGGGATGCGGTGATGGCGTTCTGGAACGCGCCGCTGGACCAGCCGGACCACGCGCTGCGGGCCTGTCGGGCGGCGCTAAGGTGCAAAGAAAAACTGGTCGGGCTGCGTCGGCACTGGTTCGAGCAGACCGGCAGCGAGCCAAAGATCCGCATCGGGGT
>CBDUNP010000592.1:0-1711 GCA_965368605.1 uncultured bacterium
CTGGCCTGCCAACTCGGCGACGTGGTGGATATCTCGACGACCGGCGTGCGCATCAGCTGCAAGAGCAAGCCCCCGTTCAGCGAGGGCGCGGTCAGCACGATCAATTTCGCTTTCAAGGGCGGGCAGTTGCCGGTTTCGGTCCAGGAGCGCTGGCGTAAGCGCAAGGGGTTCTTTGGGCAATACGAGATCGGGCTGAAGTTTGTCAGCAACTCCCCGAACGTGATCAAGGCGATCGAGTCGCTGGTCAAGTTCGGCTTCCTCTGCCCCGACGCGGTGAACGAGGAGAAGCCGCAGGCCAGCCAGAAAACCAAGCCCAAGCCGAAGCTTCGTGTATCGATTGACCTGCCGAATTACTACGCCGTGCTGGAAGTATCCAAGGATGCTAACGGCGAGCAGGTTCACACGGCCTACCGGAAGCTGGCCCGGAAGTATCACCCGGACGCGAACAAAGACCCCGACGCCCAGAGGCGGTTCATCGCGATCTGCGAAGCTTACAAGGTGCTGTCCGACCCGGACCAGCGCGAGAGCTACGACCTGCGCCAAGCGGGCTGATTCCGGTTGAGCCTGGCCGAGCAAATCATTTTATTTTTACGATCCCACGGTCACGACCCAGTGGATGTAGCTGCCGACCAGGCGGTAGATCGGGTCGAAGATGACCCGTGCGATGGCGAACAAGAACAAGAAGCCCATGATCATCACGCCCTGCTTGGAGGGGTCGCTGATGAATAGCGCGTATTTGCGGTTGAAGTTGGCGAGGATGTGCGAGCCATCGAGCGGGGGGATGGGGAAGAGGTTGAACACGCCGAGGATGGCGTTGATCCCGCCGAAGTAGATCAGGAAGTCACGCAGGTTTTCCTCGATCTGCATCCCGTCCAGGGCGTCGAACCGGATCAGCAAGCCCAGCGTGGTCAGCGCCAGGAACGAGAGGATAAAGTTCGACACCGGCCCGGCGGCGGCGACGATGGCCTCGCCGTACTTCCCCCTCAGCCGGGTCGGGTCCACGGGCATCTGCCCCCAGGCGATCCCGACGAGAAACAACGCCATGATCGAGTACGGCCCCATGTGGACCAAGGGGTTGCCGGTCATCCGTCCCTGCCGGATGGGTGTGAGGTCGCCCAGGCGGATGGCGGCCCAGCCGTGGGCCAGCTCGTGGATGGTGATGGAGATGACGACGCTGAGGACGATCGAGAAGAAGTAGAACTGCGTGGCCGGGTCGAGGGCCTTCGTGATGAACATGTTTTCAAACAAGGCTAAGGACCCTCTGGCCGATCGGGGCGTGATCTGCGACACTATGGGCGATCGTCGGCACGGACGCCGACGACAGTCACCACCTCAAACCCAATGAGGCCCGGACATGATACAAGCCCGATGGAATCCGTGGCGTGCTTGGCCCGTCCTGATGTTTTCGATCCTGATCCTGATGACCGGGTGCAAGCGTGCCCACGTCGAGCCGGACTACAGCCGACCGCTGCCGCCGGGAGCCAGTGCGCTTCGGCTGGTGACGGGGACGGACCGGATGCCGGACCTGAGCCCCGCGGCCAGGCAGTTAAGCGCCCCGGGGTTCCGCCAGGCGCTGTCGCGGAGCCTGGAGTGGTACGAATTGCCTTCGACGCAGAGCCTGTTCCCGGTGGCGGGGATCAGCCACGTGCATGCGTTCACCTCGGCCTACGCGATGGAGCAGATCGGCAGCGGCGCGGCGGGGGACGTGCTG
>CBDUNP010000593.1:0-1710 GCA_965368605.1 uncultured bacterium
CGTAGAGGGTGATGTCTTCGTCGCGGAGGGCCTGTAGGATGAAGTTGGAGACGACTCGGCCGTCGTAGGGGTGCATCCGTGGGCCGTAGGTGTTGAAGATGCGGACGACGCGGATGTTGACGCCGTTGGAGCGGTGGTAGTCGAAGAAGAGCGTTTCGGCGGCGCGTTTGCCTTCGTCGTAGCACGCGCGGACGCCGATGGGGTTGACGTTGCCGCGGTAGGACTCGGGCTGCGGGTGGACGTCGGGGTCGCCGTAGACTTCGCTGGTGGAGGCCTGGAAGACTTTGGCTTTGCAGCGTTTGCCCAGGCCCAGGACGTTGATCGCGCCGACGACGGAGACCTTGGTCGTCTTGATCGGGTTGTATTGGTAGTGGACCGGGGAGGCCGGGCAGGCGAGGTTGTAGACCTCGTCGACCTCGAGCCAGAGCGGGTGGGTGACGTCGTGCCGGATCAGCTCGAAGTTGGGCTTGCCGATCAGGTGGGTGATGTTGTGCTTCTGGCTGGTGAAGAAGTTGTCGACGCAGATGACATCGTGGCCTTGTCCGACGAGGCGGTCGCAGAGGTGCGAGCCGAGGAACCCGGCTCCGCCGGTGACGAGGATGCGGTTGAGGCGTTGTTTCATAGCGGGGTTCGGTGGCGGGGGCTACGGTTTGGGGTCCAGGGAAACAACGGTCTGGCGTTCACGCCGTGAGTCATGCGCTTTCTTCGAAGGTCGCGCCGGGTTCGACGTCGAAGCTGACCATCTGGCCGATGGCGAACTTGCCGGCCTGCTGGTGGGGCATGAGGGTGACGGTGATCGGGACGGCGGCGAGGACGGTGAGGGTGTTGGCCTTGACGTCGCCGCCGATGATGCGCCCCTGGACTCTACGGGGCCGACCGAAGATGGGTTCGATGAATCGGCCGCCCGCGGAGATGACGTCGACGCGCTGGGCATTGGCGCGGATGGTGCCCTGGATGCGTTCGTTCAGGGGGCCGTTGACCTGTCCGACGGGGATCAGCTTCAGGCGGTAATCCGTGCCTGGGACGGCCAGGACGAGTTTTTCGGAGGTTTTTTCTGCCAGGACGCCCGTGGCGATCGGGCCGGCGGTTGCGGCTTCACTCATCGTCGATGCTCCATGGGGCCCGCTTAGTCGCCCGGGCCGACCGTCGGCTGGGCGTGCGGCGTCCCGCTTTGGGACATAACATACCTGCCCGGAGGCCCAACGGACAGCCGATGACCCGTGTCGGCCGGTCCGTCCCGTGCCTGTTTGTACCCGAGTCATCCGAGGCCAAGCCGTGTCAGGTCACCAGGAAATCAACAAGCAGCACTGCACCGACAAGCTGGGGGTGGCGTATGCCCACGTCGGCCTATACGACGTGAAGGCGCGGAAGGCCTGGATCGCGAAGAAAAAATGGGGGGTCGTGCCGCTACGGGTCAGCCACGCCAAGCTGCTGATCGGCGGGACGCAGGACACCTCCACCGTCACCAAGGACCAGTACCTGTGCTACTGGTTCAACACCCCCAACACCGGCGAGGGGCTGGTCCACGGCTACCCGATCGAGTGGGACGAGGGGCACCTGATGGTCCGCATCGACCCGAACTGGAACTACCTCACCGGCCGATTCATCCCCAACACCGACACCGCCAAGATCGAGAAGAACATCGACCAGCAGCACGCCTGGGGCCAACACATCTACAAGTCGTACCTGGAACTCAAGCCCAAGTTCCCG
>CBDUNP010000594.1:0-1693 GCA_965368605.1 uncultured bacterium
CAACAGCATCTCCAACCCCAGACACGCCATCCCCCCCAGCAGGAACCACCCCCACATCGGCCTGCCGTGCAGCCCCAACACCTCTGCCGCGTCGGGCGAGGATTCTTCAATCGCTACGTCCCCGCCATGAAACATGCCATACAACCGGTCCGCCGACACACGGCGCAGATCACTTTCACGAGGATCGATATTCACCGCCACGACTGCAACGATTTCTCCGTCCTGTAGCGTCGTGTAAAACCCCGGCACCTCGGGCGAATCAAGATGAATCACTGATGTATCCGTGTCGATCGAGTAAGAAACGTTCTGCACCACCGCGTCCGACGGGCCTTGCGTCACCGGTGCAGCCCCTTGAACATCCATCGCCCGGCCCATCGCCTCTTGCACGAGCCCCCCGACCGTATGACTCGGCGTGTCACCGGTTGATATGAACTCATCCATCAGCCCTTGTATCAACGCGACAAACAACCCGTGTTTCCCAAGGCCGCTGTCGCCAGCGTCCACCGAAAAATTGGCCAGCACCATCTGCCCAGACCCCACGCCCCGCGACACCAGCGCAGGCGTGCCGTCGGCATACCAGAGTAACGCCGTCGCCCGCTTGTCCACCGCGCCACCTGCCCACGCCCAATCGATCGGGATATCCGCCAACGCCATCCGCCCCGCCTCGTCGAACAGCTTGAGCAACGCCGTACGCCACGCGCCATTCGCGATTGTGGTACCCGCCTCGAGTGTTTTCGGTGCGGTCGGGACCCAGGGCAGCACGCCCGCCGCCTCAGCCCGATCAAGCGCATCGAGATTCTCAACGACCGCCCGTCGCCCACAAAAATAGATCAACCCGACCCCGTTAGACATAAAACGATGCAGCGCCGCGATGTTGTCACTGCTTAACACGCCGATCTCACCGACCACTACCGCCGACACGTCATCAAGCCCGTCCCACGACGCCTGCCCGCTGTGATACCGTGTCACCGTGAATCGATCGCGATCGTCCCCGTGTGGTGCTAACGCGCGCAGAAGAAAATACCCAGCCGTTCCTGGCTGATCGACATCGTCATCCGTGATCAGTGCAACCTTCGCGCGTTCCTGCTCGCGCAACACCAGGTAGCACCGGTTGTCCGCCTCCAGCCCATCGCCCGGCAGCGTAAACGCCACACGCGAAAAATCGGCCCCGTCATAAACATAATCAAACGCAGCTTCCACGGTTGCCCGCGCCTCAACCTGCACCGATTGCCGATCGACCCGCTGACCGTCTACTTCCAAGCCGACCGACGCCGTCTGTGGCTGGTCGCTGTGATTGGTCACCGAAACCCCGAGCTTTAACTTCTGCCCGGCAAGCATCGGCCCCCGCGAAGCCGCCGCCCCATGCAATGCCAGATTCTTCGGCGCATCCTGGCCCGGGCCCAGCACCGTCACGCGCGTCCCCGCAGGCAGCGCATCGCCCACCGCTTGATTGTCGATGGCCTGCACCCAGTTGCTCGCCTGTAAGTCACTAACTATCACCAGCCGCCTCGGCCCCGGGTGTTGCGCAAGCACCTGCCCCGCCAACGCGACCGCGCCCGACAGGTCCGCCCGTTCATAAGTCGGCGTAAGCGTATCAACCTCGGCCCGCAACGCCTGCACATTTGAAACCAGCGCAGGATGCGCCGCGTAAGGCCTCGCCGTTGCATGCACGATGTTCGCAACGTCTTGACCC
>CBDUNP010000595.1:0-1689 GCA_965368605.1 uncultured bacterium
ACGTCGAAGCCCAGCACGTTCAGATAGGTGTTCAAGGCGTCGCGCTGCTCCTTGAACTCGATGTGGCCCGTGAGCACGACCGCGCTGCGATCTGCGTCCCAGGCCGCCTGCGCATCGAACGCGATCATCCGCCCATCGTTCAGCGCCGACTGCTGGAACATGGCCATGTACTGCGGCAGGCGATCGGGGACGCCTTTCAGGTCCGGCTGGGATTGCAGGATGAGCCGCTCGAAGAACATCTGCGTGCGCGACTTGCCGCCTGTATTCATCGGCATGCCCCGCCGTATCTCGCTGCTCGGCTCGGGCTCGATCGATCCGGAAGACTCGGTCGCACCCACCACGGAAGATGAACACACCATCAGGGATGCACACACGAGAAGCAACCCGATAAACGGCCAATGAAATCCGATCCCCATGTACGTCGTCATGCGTCATATCCTCGCATAGATGTGCACCAATCTATCGCTGTTAGATCGATGCCTGGATGATACCTGCCGTCACAACCCGCCCAGCTTGCCTAGATACACAGATTAAGCAAAACAGTTTTTTTACAGGCTTCCCTTTGGGCCTGGACGATAATACAGTTTAACAGGACGTGCCCCTCCCCGCCGTCTACAAGGAGTCATGCCATGTCTGGGGAATTGAAGCTCTCATCCATCCGCCCACTGGTGCGTTACGTCGACGCCGACCAGGCCGTGATCGACACCCACTTCCTGACCGCCGGCTCGATCCCCGACGCCACCGCAGGATTCACCGGCGAGACCGATGTCCACATCACCATTGAAGGCTTCGACGGGTTCCGCGACGAAGGCCAGACACGCACCCCCGTACGCAACGGCGAGGGGTCGGTCCGCTTCGAGGTCGTCTGCCCGCAGCGCTGGTGGCCGGCGGGCATGGGCGAGCAGCCGCTGTACAAACTCACGCTGAGCCTGATTGGCGGGAACACCGTCATGGATCAACGCTCCACCACCGTCGGGCTGACCAGCGTCCGTAAGAGCGGCGCGGATACCGGCGATGAACTCCCCGGGTTCCTGGTCAACGGCCGACGCTGTGAGATCCACAGCGTCATCATGGTCGACCGCGTCGATGAAAACACCCTGCTCCCGGCGACCGGCGACTCGCTGCTGCTGGTGCGCGACCACTACGGCCCGGAACTACTTTATGAAGCCGCCGACAAGGCCGGGGTACTGCTCGTTCAATCCGTGCCGATCAGCGCCGATGGCAGACCGAGCGAGGAAGTCGCCCGGGAAGTCGACCGGCTCACCGCCCACCCCTGCCTGGCGGGCTGGTTCGTCGGCCACTTAGGCGAAGCACGTGAGCGCGTATCCAGCCGGATCAAGGCGCTGGACCCGACACACACCGTCTTCGAGACGTTCCCCGACCCCGGCTCCAGCCTGTCATAACGCCTTTCATTGACCGCCGCGCGAACATATGACCCGTGGGGTGAGTAAGATAAGGTGATGAACCCCCTACTCACCGCCACGCTGATCCTCTGCACCTGCACCGCCTGCTCGGCCCAACCCGCCAAGTCAGACGCCCCGGCCAGCCAGCCAGCGGCGTCGCAGCCCGCCGCATCTCAACCCGACACGCAACCCGTCGCGGCTTCGCAGCCCGAATCATCCCAGAGCCAGCCGGATGAAAACTCACCCGAGGCCTGGCTCGAACGCATCGAAGCCGCGGCCGGCGACG
>CBDUNP010000596.1:0-1681 GCA_965368605.1 uncultured bacterium
GCGGGCTCAAGCGTGGCCGTGACCGGACTATCACTCGTAGGCTCAGGGGCCTGCGTATCTGCCACGGCCTGCGCCGTCTCGGCGAAACGTGCCGGGTCCAGTTCCAGAGCACGCAGCAGCGCCGCCTGCATCTGCACCATCCCCGCCCCACTTCTTCTTAACGGATCAGCAAAACTCCGCAGGTCTTTCGCCGCACGGTCGAGCCACTTGGTTTCCCGGGTCAGTTCATAAAGCTCGAGCTGATTGTGAATCATCCGTCCGTTCGCGCTGGGGATCGCCCCGTCGTACACACCCCGGACGCGCACGAACAGGTCACGCTGGTCGGCGAGTGTGTCGTAGTACCCGCCGGTGTCTGCGGCGAAGCGTTCGGCGGCGACGTGGGTGTAGTGCCTGGCCAGTTCGAGCCACTTGGGTTGATCGGGTTGCGCGTGGTGCAAAGCCAGCAGGCCGTGGGCGAACCAGGCGTAGTCTTCGAGGAACCCGGGAATCTTCGCTTCGCCCTGCCGCATCGTGCGGTACAGCCCGCCGTTCTCGGCCGTCATGTGTGCAAGGATCGCGTCGGCGGCGAGGGCAGCCGCGTCGGTGTACTTCGGCTCGTCCAACACCCGGCCGGCGTCGGCGAGCGCGGCGATCATCATCCCGTTCCAACTCAGCAGGGTCTTGTCGTCCGTGCCCGGCTGGTCACGCCGATCACGCACCGCCTTGAGCGCCTTATTGATCTGCCTGCGTTTATCGAGCATGGCCGACATCTTGTCGCCGGTGTCCGCATTGAGACGGGCTAACGGGACCGGCAGGTAAAGCACATTCACCGGGCCGGCATCCGGGGCGTGCGGGTCTTGAAAGTTCGGCCCCCCGTCCAACCCATACATCCGAACCGCCAGGTCGGCCAACGCCGAGTCAGCGATCGCCTCGCGGACCTGCGGCTCGGTCCAGACATAGTTCTCGCCCTCCCGCGCGTTCACCTCGGCGTCCTGCGCCGAATAGAAAGCCCCGGTCGGGTCGGCCATCTCACGCAGCACGTAGTCGCAACTCTCACGCACCACGCGCTCATACAACGCCGCGCTGGCGTCGGCGGGCTTCTTCTCGATCGCCTGCACATAAAGCTCGACGAGCTGGGCGTTGTCATACAGCATCTTCTCGAAGTGCGGGACCAGCCAACGCTCGTCGGTCGAGTACCGGTGAAACCCCCCGCCGACCTGATCGTACATCCCGCCGCGCGCCATCTTCTCGAGCGTGTGCCCGATGACCTGCCATAGCGCGTCGGCCGGGTTGTTCTCGTAAACGGCCAGCAGGAAATCAAGGTACGCCGGCTGGGGGAACTTCGGCGCGTTGCCGAAGCCGCCGTGCTTTCGGTCGTACATATTCAAAAGCTGATCGGTCGCGGCCTGAACCATCGAGGCATCGACCGGCCCGGGCTCGCCCTGCTTCACCAGCGCCTCGCTCACCGCCTCGGCGAGCTTGTCGCCCTGCTGAAGGATCTCGTCGCGCTGTTCGTGCCAGGCACCGGACAATCCATCAAGCACCTGCGGGAACCCCGGCCGGCCATGTTGCGGCGTCGGGGGGATGTAGGTGCCCGCCCAAAAAGGTTTGAGGCCCGGGTCCTCTTCGCCGTTCTCGTCCGGGGGGCCGGGGGGCGTAAGAAACACACTCATCGGCCAGCCGCCGGAGCCGGTCATCAGTT
>CBDUNP010000597.1:0-1675 GCA_965368605.1 uncultured bacterium
CCGGTCGGCCCGGTCACAAGCACCAGCCCGTGCGGCTGACGCAGCATGCGTTTGAAAGCCTCGAGCCCGTCGTGTCGGATGCCCAGGTCTTCCATCTTGACGTGCAGGTTGGCCTTATCCAGCACGCGCACCACCAGCTTCTCGCCAAGCAGCGTCGGCATGCTCGAGACACGCAGGTCGATCTCCCGACCCTCCGCCACCAGACGCACGCGCCCCTCCTGAGGCAGACGCTTCTCGGCGATGTCCATCTTCCCGATCACCTTCACACGCGACACGATCGCCGCGTGCATCCCCGGCGGCGGCTTCATCAGGTCGCGCAGCAGGCCGTCGATCCGGTAGCGGATGCGCGTGCCCTTCTTGTCGGGCTCGATATGGATGTCGCTGGCCTTGTCGCGGATCGCGGTCAGCAACGCGACATTCACAAGGTTGATGATCGGGCTGCCCTCGACCATCTGGTCCAGGTCGGTCGATGGCCCTTCGTCCACCGTCTCGCGCTCAACCACCTCGACATCCGACTCCACCAGAGAGGTCAGGAACGCATCGACATCGACATCGCCGCCGGCATACTTCTTGATGAACTCCTCGATGTTGGATTCCATCGCGAGGATCGGTCGGATCTTGCACTTGGTCAGCTTGACCAGGCGGTCGATCGTCGGCAGGCTCTGCGGCTCGGCCATGGCGACCGTCATTGTCCCGTGGACACGGAACATCGGGATCACCTTCAGCCGTTTGGCTTCGTCATCGCCGAGTTCTTTAAGGAGTGCCGGATCGATCAGGCCGTGACGCAGGACGCAGCCGGGGATGCCCTGGCAACGGCCCAGCGCATTGATCAGTGTCGCGCCATTCACGACCCCCTGCTCGACCAGGACCTCACCGAGCATCGCGCCGGAGTTTTTTTGCGCAGCCAAAGCCCGAGCCAGTTGCTCTTTGGAGAGAGCCCCCTGCTCGATCAACGCCTCCCCGAGGCGCGGCTTATGGCCAGGTGCCGTCAATGAAAACTCCTCAATGCCGAGTTCGTGTCATCAAAATGATCAAACCGCAGTGCAAGCCCCGTCAGGTCCAACACCTCGCGGATGGTTTCGTTAATCCCGCAGAGCTTCAGCGACCGCCCGCCCTCACCAAGCACGTCGTTCGCTTCGACCAATACCTCAAGCCCCCGGCTATCCACGAAGGGAACCGCGCTTAAGTCCACCACTACCCGGCCGGAGCTCTCCGACAGGGCGTGTCTGAGGTGATCCTTAAACTGCTCGGCGTCTTCCTGCGTCAGCGCGCCATCGGGGCCCAGCACCGTCACCGCTCCTTGTGTCTGCTCCGATATCTGCATGGCTTATCAGGCCGCCTCGGGTTTGTAAGGGAGATTGATCGTAAACGTGCTGCCCTGGTTCAGCGTTGAGCTTGCCTCGATATCGCCGCCGTGCCGCTGAACAATCTCGCGCGCGATCGGCAGGCCAAGCCCGGTCCCCGTGATCTCCGACACCCGGCTGTCGTTGGCGCGGTAGAATCGGTCGAACACCTTCTCGAGCTCTTCCTTCTCGATGCCGATCCCCTTGTCCTTGAACGCCACCGTCAGCTTCCCGGCCTCAGCCGAGATCGCTACCGTGACCTCACCGCCGGGCGGCGAGTACTTGATCGCGTTACCCAGGAGGTTGTGCAAAGAGATCGCCAGCTTGTCCCG
>CBDUNP010000598.1:0-1675 GCA_965368605.1 uncultured bacterium
ATGCCCACGATTAATAACAACTTCCTGAAACTCAAGGCCGGCTACCTGTTCCCCGAGATCGGGCGGCGTGTGGCGGAGTTCACCCAGGCGAACCCCGACGCGGCGGAGAAGATCATCAAGCTGGGGATCGGCGACGTCACCGAGCCGCTACCCGAGGCCTGCGTGGTCGCGATGCATAAGGCGGTGGACGAACAGTCCAAGCACGAGTGCTTCCACGGCTACGGCCCGGAGCAGGGGTATCCGTTCCTCCGTGAAGCGATCGCCGAGCACGACTTCCTGGCGCGCGGCTGCGACGTCAGCGCGGATGAAATCTTCATCTCCGATGGTTCGAAGTGTGACTGTGCCGGCATCCTGGACATTCTTGGAAACGACAACACGATCGCGGTGACCGACCCGGTGTACCCGGTGTATGTCGATACGAACGTGATGGCGGGCAACACCGGGGAGGCCGACGACGACGGGCGGTACGGCAAGCTCGTCTATATCCCGGTCACGGCGGAGAACAACTTCACCCCGGCGATCCCGTCTGAAAAAGTCGATGTGATTTACCTGTGCTACCCGAACAACCCGACCGGCTCGGTCGCGAGCAAGGAAACACTGACCCAATGGGTGGCCTACGCGAAAGAGCACGGCTCGCTGATCCTGTACGACGCGGCCTACGAAGCGTTCATCACCGACCCGGACATCCCGCACTCGATCTACGAGATCGAGGGCGCACGCGAGGTCGCGATCGAGTTCCGTAGTTTCTCTAAGAACGCGGGATTCACTGGGACACGGTGCGCATTCACGGTGGTGCCCAAGGGGCTCACGGGCAAGGCGGCGGACGGCTCGGCGGTCGAATTGCACAAGCTCTGGGGCCGGCGGCAGTCGACCAAGTTCAACGGCGTGTCGTACATCATCCAACGCGGGGCCGAGGCGGTCTACACCGAGGCGGGCAAACAGCAGACCGCTGGGCTGGTCAGCTTCTACATGGAGAACGCCCGCATCATCCGCGAGGGCCTGACCCGCGCCGGCATGACCGTCTACGGCGGCACCCACGCCCCCTATGTCTGGATCAAGACCCCCGACAACCAGACAAGTTGGCAGTTCTTCGACACCCTGCTCAAAGACACCCACATCGTCGGCACCCCCGGCAGCGGCTTCGGCGCATCCGGCGAGGGCTACTTCCGATTGAGCGCGTTCAACAGCCGAGAGAACGTCGAAGAAGCGATGCAACGGATCGGGGCGGTGTTGGCGGTGTGACATCGGATTCAGGTCGATTGATTGGGCAATACGATGGCTGATGAGTCGATCGATATCCTCCAAGAATCCGCGTCTCTCCTATCCGATTGCCGGACGGCGAGCCTGGCGACGGTGGATGACGACGGCCGACCCCACGCTGCCAACATCCAGTACGTCCACGACGAACGGTTGCGCCTCTACTTCGTCTCCAGCGAAGACGCCGCGCACAGTCAACACGCCGCCGCGCGCCCCGATGTGGCCGTGACGGTCTACCATCACGAAGACGCCGAGCCCGGCACGATCCGAGGTCTGCAGATACGTGGCCGACTCACCGCCGTCACCGACGAACGCGAGCAAGACACGGCACTCACCCAATACCTTTCAAAGTTCAGCTTCATCGCCGACAGCCACAAGCTCCGCGGTGCCGTCGAACGGCAGACGCTGTACTGCTTCA
>CBDUNP010000599.1:0-1673 GCA_965368605.1 uncultured bacterium
CTTGATCGGCTCGTCCTTCAAGAGATTCAGCAGGACAACCGACGGACCGCGACCGCGGCGGAATACCTCATCGATACCTGGCCGACCGACCTGCCAATCACGTCCGCCCTCCAGGGGATGCAGGCACACGCCCGGGTGGTCTGCCCGATCCTGACAAGTGAGTCCGAGGGCACACAGCACCACCCCCTGATGAATATTGAGGGCCCACGCATCTGGGCGCACAGCGACCTGTCCTCCCCGCAGGCGGTGCAAAACGCGAAGTTTGTCGAAGCACAGAGCGCTGATTCGTTTACTGTCGCCATCGCATCCGAGAAAGACGGCCAACGACTGGTCACGTCGGGTGATTACGCCTGGCCCAGCGATGCTTACACGAGTTACGGCCTGCTGGGCCCGGGCACCGCGGAACTCACCGGCGCAGCCTTCCCCGCCAACAGCGAGCTTTTCGTCAACAGCGTCTTCTGGCTGGCCGGATTGGAAGACCTGATCGCCGCAAGCCCCCGCGCTCAGGACGTGCCACGGATCAACCCGATGTCGCCCGGCACACGCTGGTGGTATCAGTTTGCTTTGCTCGCCGGGATCCCACTTGCTGTATTGGTGATCGGACTGACCGTCTGGTGGTCCAGACGCCGCGCTTAGGACGGAGTCAACCCATGAACTTCAAAACGACGATCGCCCTGTTTCTGTTGTTAGCCGCTGTCGGCGGGTACTTCTACTTCGTCGAGTACGGCAACACGACCGGGTACGAGGCACACCAACAACAACGCGACACCGATACCAGCACGGCCGTCGGCGAGCTCGTCTTCACGGATGAAGCCCTGACCGCCGAGGCGATCGATCGTATCGAACTGACGCGCGGCGGCCGAAGCATCACGGCCGAGAAATCAGGCGACGACTGGTTCCAGACCGATCCGGTCCGCTTCCGGCTGGATAGCTACACCCCGGACTCTGTCGCGCGGCAGTTCGCCGGGCTTCGATACGTCCAACGCATCGAACCCGGCAATCCCGACGCCGCTTCGGACAATCCCTCGGCCGCACAGATGGGGCTCGATAAGCCCCGGGCGATCGTCACGGTCGGCGCGGGCGATAAGAGCTGGACACTGAAGCTCGGCCGGCTCGCGGTGGACGGGCACGGATACGCACAGGTCGAGGGCGAGGACACCGCTTACGTCGTGGAGCCCGCCCTCTTCGGCACGCTGCTCGACCAGCAGACCGACGACTGGCGAAGCAAATCTCTGGGGACTTATTCCGCATCGGCCTCCGACCGGATCACCCTCCACCAGCCGGACGCCGATCTGATCGACTTGTACAAACTCGACGGTGTCTGGTGGTTCGACACCGACACGATCCAGCGCACCAGTGAAGCGGCCATCGATGAATTATTCTCCGCAATCAGCCGGGTCTGGATCACCGAGTTCGTCGAAGACAACCCCGAAAACCTGACGCTCTACGGCCTGGATAACCCCCACCTGGAGATCATCCTTCAGACCCCCTCGGTGTTCGACCCCGACAAGAAGCAGGATGACAACTTGTCCTCGGCTGGCACCACCACCCGCCGGCTCAAGATCGGGCGGACCGACCTGGAGGGCAAGTCGCGTTACGCCACCTGGTCCCGCGACGACGATCCGACGCTGGTGGTCTTCACCATCGACGCCGCCAGTGCGGACAATCTCACG
>CBDUNP010000600.1:0-1658 GCA_965368605.1 uncultured bacterium
GGCACGTCGCTGCCGCAGAGCTCGGCGGTGTAGAGCGCGTTGCGTGTGCCTTGAGCCAGGGGCATGTTCCCGCTGACCGTGGAGATGCCCACGACCCTGGCGGTCGGTGTTTTAAGGGCCATCACGAGCGCAACCGCATCGTCGGAAGCCGTGTCGGTATCAATCCAGAGGGTCTGTGGCATCCGCCCATTCTAACGCACCTCGGGCGTTTGCCGATTGCTTGGGTTACAATCCGGGCATGTCGCTATCTGTTACAACCCCGATCGAACGAGCATGGGGCAGGATGGTCGAGATCCTATTCAAGCCATTTAGCATCAGCAAATGGTTTGGACTTGGGTTTTGTTTTTTTCTTGCGAACCTTGGCCAAGGCGGTGGGGGGAATATCAATATCCCGTCAGGCGGCGGTGGTGGTCCCAGCACCCCGCCCCCCAGCACCCCTGCCCCTGCACCAACCCCCGGCAGCCCCGGTCCCGGCGTTGGCACACCCAGCGGTGGGACGTGGCCGTCCGGTAGTGGGGGAGCTCCGTCAGGGGGGACAAGTCACAGCGGAACAACCACCGGCACGACCTACCCGGGCGGCTCGACCACGACGCACAACACGCCGCAGGACCCTGTTGAACAGATGCTGGAAGAGTGGTTCGCCTGGGCCACGCAGAACCTCTGGTTGGTCGTGGGGATCGTCACAGCCATCGTGGTCTTTTCACTCACGCTGTGGCTGGTTTTGTTGTGGTTGCGCTGCCGGGGCACATTTATGTCGATCGACGGGGTCGCGCTGAACCGTGGGAGCGTGAAGGAGCCCTGGAAGCGTTACAAGCAGGCGGGTAACAGCCTGTTCGGATTCAGTGTGATTTTGCAGCTCATCGGCACGGTCCTGATGTTGCTGTCGCTCGGGATCGCGGCGTTGGTCGCCTGGCCGGACATCGCGGGGAGGACCTTTGGCACGCCGGCGCTCTGGGGCATCATCGTCCTGGTCGTCACACTGCCCTTGATCGCGGTGAACCTGCTGATCGTCAACATGCTCCTGATCGACTTCATCGCGCCGACGATGTATATCCACGACCTGCGGGTCCGTGACGCCTGGCGGCTGTGGAACAAGGAAATTTTTAAGGGGCACTTCTGGCTGCTGACGCTCTTCTACCTGATGAAGATGCTGCTGGGGATTGCGGTGGGGATAGCGGCAGTCATCGCGACCTGCCTGACCTGCTGCATCGCGGCGCTGCCTTACATCGGGACGGTGATCCTGCTGCCGGCGTTTGTGTTCATGCGTTGCTACACCCTCTACTTCATCGAGCAGTTTGGTGAGCCCTGGCGTTTGTTTGTGTACGACGAGGGCCGATTGCCTTGTGTGTCTTGTGGCTACGACCTGCAGGGCACCCCCGACGCAGAGGCCTGCCCGGAGTGTGGCGGGATAACGCCCAAGGGTCTGGAATCGCAGTGGGCCTGAGGACGTGTTCAGTCGTAATTCAATCTGCCCCGTCAATTGCTTGAAAGCTTTACGTGCGTGCGTCGGTAGGCACATGTGCCGTTTGAGGCCCCCGGGTCAGCCGGGATAGATCAGGCCGACTTCCGCGGCTGGTTGGCGTCTCGTATGTAGTTGCCTGCCTCGACGGCACTCAATGGCTTGGCGAAGAAGTAGCCCTGGGCGTTGTCGCATTCCA
>CBDUNP010000601.1:0-1656 GCA_965368605.1 uncultured bacterium
CGGCCTGCCACACGGACGACCCGGAGATTGAGAAGGCGTTCCTGCACTTCGTCGAACAGATCGCGCCACGGATCAAGCCGGTCTATTTTGAGTTGCAGAAGAAGTTTTTGTCGGTGCCCTTCCATACCGAGCTGGACGCGAAGCGGTTCGGCGTCTTGATCCGGGAATGGCAGGCATCGGTGGAGCTGTTTCGGCCGGAGAACGTACCGCTGCAGACCGAGGTCGCGAAGCTGAACAACGAATACGACAAGACGATCGGCGCGATGACGGTCGAGTTTGAGGGCGAAACCCTGACGCTTCAGCAGTTGTCGCGATATCTGGAAGAGCCGGACCGTGCCAGGCGCGAGTCCGCCTGGCGTCTGAGCGCGGAGCGTCGGCTGGAGGACCGGGAGAAGTTCGATGGGCTCTTCGATCAGATGCTCGAGTTGCGTAAGCAGATGGCTCAGAACGCGGGGCTGGCAAACTACCGGGACTACATGTGGAAGGGGATGGACCGGTTTGATTACACGCCGCAACACTGCCACGACTTCGCGGACGCGGTTGAGCAGGTGTGCTTACCGGTGATCGAGAAGATGGACGCCCAGCGTTGCGAGGCGCTTGGGTTGGAGAAGCTCCGCCCCTGGGATTTGTCGGTGGACGCGATAGGGCGTGCGCCGCTCAAACCCTTTGCCGCGGATAACCCGCAGGACCTGGTGGATAAGTCTGCAGAGGTTTTTAAGCGTGTGGAGCCCGGGCTTGGCGAGGACTTCTTGACGATGAAGATGGGCCGAAACCTGGACCTTGAGAGCCGAAAGGGCAAGCGGGCGGGGGGCTTTCAGAGCTCGTTGCAGGAGAGTTGTGAGCCGTTTATTTTTATGAACGCGGCCGGCCTCGACGGCGACGTCCGCACGATGCTGCACGAAGCGGGTCACGCGTTTCACTTCATCTGGGCGGCGAAGGATGAGCCGTTGATGTTCCTGCGTCACGCGCCGATGGAGTTCTGCGAGGTGGCCAGCATGTCGATGGAGCTGATCGGGGCGGACCATTACGACGTGTTCTATCCGGATGCGGACGACCGGGCACGCGCGACGCGCGGCCTGCTTGAGGGGATCATCACGATCCTGCCCTGGATCGCGACGATCGATCAGTATCAGCACTGGCTGTACACGAACCCCGGGCATTCCGACTCCGAGCGCACGGTCGCCTGGCTGAAGGTGCTGGATCGGTTCAGCCGGTCCAAGGTCGATTGGTCCGGGCTGGACGAGGTCAAGGCGTCGATGTGGCAGAAGCAGTTGCACCTGTACCACGTCCCGTTTTATTACATCGAGTACGGCATCGCCCAGCTCGGCGCGTTGCAACTCTGGCTGGCGTATCGCAAAGACCCGGCCAAGGCGCTGTCGTCCTACCGCGAGGCGTTACGCATTGGCGGTCGTCGCCCGTTGCCCGAGCTGTTCGAGAGGGCGGGGCTGAAGTTTGATTTTACCCGTGAAACGCTAGAGCCTTTGATGGCGGCGATCGGGGAAGAACTGGACCGGCTGCCTGTTTAGGGCCGTAATAGTTGTTGATCTTATTGGACGGTTATACGAACGATGCAGGGTTACTCTGCCACGCTGTCTTCTTCGGCGGGGCTGGAGTCAGCTTTCTCTAGCTCGGTCAGCAATTCGGTCAGGGCCCGGC
>CBDUNP010000602.1:0-1655 GCA_965368605.1 uncultured bacterium
TACTTCACGACCATCACCGTCAAGACCGAAGACCCTCGGCTGACGTTCGGTGCTCCGCAGTTTCCCGAGGCGCACCTGCTCCCGGTTGGCGGGCTCCCGGACCCGGTCGGCGTCTACGACGGACGGGCGGTGATCTACATCCCCGTCGCCGTCGCGGGTGATGCCGAGCCCGGCAAGATCAAGGTTGAGATCAGCCTGGATTACCAGGCCTGTGACGACATGACCTGCGACTTCCCGGTGCAGGAGGTGGTGTCGGCCGAGTTGGAGATCGTCCCGGTCGATGCAAATACCACAAGCCAGTCTGACACCTCAGGTATCTTTGACGACTTCGACCCGGCGAGCTTCGCCGCATTGGGGACCGCGCAGCCGGAAACCGATGTGCCGGACACGGCAGCCACCGAGCCGGAAGCTTCTTCCAAAGTCAACTTCCTGATTGCGGAGATCGATCCATCCGGGCCGGCGGGGTTCGCGATGCTGCTTGTCCTTGCGGCGGTCGGCGGGGCACTGTTGAACTTCACGCCCTGCGTGCTGCCTGTGATCCCGATCAAGATCCTGGGCCTGGCGCAGACGGCGGGTAATCGTAAGAAGACGCTGATGCTCGGAGCCGTCATGGCGGCGGGCGTTGTGGCCTTCTGGCTGGGGCTGGGGATCGCGATCGCCGGCGTCAGCGGGTTTACCGCATCCAATCAACTTTTCCAGTACCCCGCGTTCTCGATCACAGTCGGCATCATCATCGCCATCATGGCGGTGGGGATGTGTGGCCTGTTCGCGGTTCGTCTGCCAAACTTCGTCTACGCGGTCAGCCCCAAGCACGACAGCGTCGCCGGTTCGTTCGGGTTCGGGATCATGACCGCGGTGCTGTCCACCCCCTGCACCGCGCCGATGATGGGGGCCGCCGCCGCCTGGGCCGCGACGCAGGACCCCCTCGCGACACTCACCACCTTCGCCGCGATCGGGATCGGCATGGCGTTGCCCTACCTGATTCTGTCGGCGAACCCCAAACTGGTCGACAGCCTGCCGCGTACCGGGCCGGGCAGTGAGTTGCTCAAGCAGGTGATGGGCCTGCTGATGCTCGCCGCCGCCGCGTTCTTCATCGGCGCGGGCATCTCGGGGATGATGAGTGACGGCACGGAAGCCGCGCCCAAGGGGCACTGGTGGGTCGTCGCCGGGATCGTTGCCATCGCAGGGCTCTGGCTGATTATCCGGGTCTTCCCGGCCACGTCATCCAATGTGAACCGCGGCATCTTTACCGTGCTTGGCATCTGCACGATCGCAGTCGCCGGCTTCGGCGCGCTGGCGATGACACAGGACAGCGCCAGCGAAGACGCACCGATCAACTGGGTCTACTACACCCCCGAGAAATTTGACCAGGCGTTGGCCGACGGGCACGTGGTCCTGCTGGATTTCACCGCCGACTGGTGCGCCAACTGCCACGTGCTGGAGCTTCAAGTACTGAACACCGATGCCGTCGCCGACATGCTGCGTGGCGACGACTTTATCGCTATGAAGGTCGATCTCACCGGCGGCTACCCGGACGGCAAAGCCAAGCTCAAAGAGGCCGGCTCCGTCACGATACCCTATCTGGTGATCTACAGCCCCGATGGCGAGGTTGTCTTTAACGCCAACTGGTACACGCCCGGCCAGATCACCGACGC
>CBDUNP010000603.1:0-1654 GCA_965368605.1 uncultured bacterium
GATACCCGCGTGGAGCCCGGGCAGAGCGCTGCGGTTCACATCCTCGTCTCGCAGAGCTACGCCGGGACGGATATCAAGATCCCGGTCTATGTCTGGCGTGCCAAGAAGCCCGGGCCGACCGTCGCGGTCACCGCGGCCGTGCATGGCGACGAGATCAACGGCACCGGCGCGATCCGCCACATGATCGTCGAGCAGCCCTTCAAGCTCACCGCCGGCACGCTCGTATTCGTCCCCGTGGTCAATATCCTCGGCTTCGAACGCCACTCGCGTTACCTCCCGGACCGCCGCGACCTGAACCGAAGCTTCCCCGGCACCAAGGACGGCAGCCTCGCCAGCCGGCTCGCCCGGGCCGTCTTCGATCAGGTCATCAAGCGTTGCGACTACTGCATCGACCTGCACACCGCCGCGATCCGCCGGACCAATTTCCCAAACGTCCGGGCCGACATGACCAACGATAGGCTCGCGGATTTTTCCCGCGCCTTTGGCACCGAGTTGATCATCAGCAGTCAGGGCCCGGTCGGGTCGCTCCGCCGTAGCGCCAACAAATACGGGTGCACCACGCTTATTCTGGAAGCCGGCGAGGTCTGGAAGATCGAGCCCGCCGTGGTCGAGTACGCCGTGCGCGGGATATCCAACTGCCTGATGCACCTGAAGATGATCAAGGGCAAGCCCAAGCCCCCCGCCTATCAGATCATCGCCAGCAAAACCAGCTGGGTCCGTGCGGTCAATGGCGGGCTGTTGAGTTTTCATATCAGCCCCGGCGACATCATCCGTAAGGGCGAACCCATCGCCACCAACACCAGCCTGCTTGGCATCGAGCACAACACCATCGAGTCGCCCCTGGACGGCATCGTGCTCGGCATGACCACCATGCCCTCGGTCGCGCCCGGCGACCCGATCTGCCACATCGCCCGCATCGACAAGAAGACCCTGCGAAACGCCGAGCAGGCCCGCGACGCCATGTCCGATCAGAGCCTGCACCAGCGCGTCCAGGACGACCTGGCGACCAGCCTCATGGTCAGCGACGCCGACGAACCGGAACAATAAACCGCTGAATAGTTGCTTTCGTTACCGGTCCGGTCGGGTGTATCATGTCACCGCACGATCCCCCGACCAGGTATCCGGAAAGCCCGCCACATGTCGACCCTCTACTGCCCCAAGTGCAGCTACAACCTCTCGAACCTGACCGAAAACCGCTGCCCGGAATGCGGGGAAGCATTCGACCCGGACAAGGTCGAGGCGCTACAGAAATTGGGCATCTCGACTCGATCGGTAGTGTTGCAACTCATCTTCGTGCCCGTTGGCCTGGCGCTGTTGGCGCCGATATGCCTGATCACCTCCGCCGGGGCCGCGATCGCGGGGCTGTTGTTTTCAGGCTTTTTTCTCCTGGCTATCATCGGATTGCATTCGCTGGCCATTTCACAGGCCTACGTCAAGGCACGCAGGCTCCGTGACGGCGATGAGAACACCCCCTGGCTCTTCCGCCATCTGTGGGCGTGCTTCCTCCTGTTTGCGTTCACCGAAGCCGCTCTGACTTTCATGTACTTCGCCGGCGGCTGCGCCGTGATCCTGATGAACCTGAACTTCCATTGACCGAGCCCACCCTCTACTGCCTGGAATGCGGCTACAACCTCACCGGGCTGACGGAGAACCG
>CBDUNP010000604.1:0-1650 GCA_965368605.1 uncultured bacterium
AGCCGTGCCGCCGCTGCCTGAGCCGCCCCCGGAGTTACCCCCGGAAGTGCCCCCGGATGTTCCCCCGTCGTTGCCGCCGTTATCGACGACGGGCTCGTCATCGACAGGCTGGTCATCGGAGCCGGAGTTGGTGGGATCATCATCCACGGTGCCGTTGCTGCCGGAGTCGGTAGGTTCTTCGCCATAGGCGGCGAGGATTTCCAGGTCGTGGGTACGTTTGTAGACGGTGGTGTTATCGACGCGGTACAGCAGCTGGAGCTGTGTCCGGCCGGGCTGAAGCAGGGCCAGCTTGTTCGCGGAGATCGTCCATGGGCCAGAGTCTTGATAGTGAGCGAACTCGTTGACCATGCCCCAGGTCGCCGACGACCAGGCCAGGACCAGGACGGTGGCGTTCTCGGGCAGCTCGCGGTCGACGCTGAATGGGAGGTCAAGACCTTCGCCCAGGCGGTAGGTGCTGGGGGTGCCGGAGGGGAAGGCGACGATCGGGTCGGGGATCGTGACTTCGTTATTGACTGAGAAGTTGATGGTGTGCGTATCGGTCTGATCGCCGTCGGTCAGGGTCACGACGGTCAGGACGTAGTCGCCGTTGGGGTGCTTGGAGGAGTCCCAAGTCTTGGTGTCGCCCAGGAAGACGTAAGGGGCGTCGGCTTCGGTGAAGGTCAGCTCGTCGGGGCCGTCGATGTTGAAGATGACCTGGTCGGGGGTGTCCCCGGAAACGGTGGCTTCGATCTTGACCGCACCGGAGACGACCTGGTTATTGCTGATGCCGGTGACGCCGGCAATCTTGGTCGGGTCGATGACGACGACCGGGTCGGGCTCTTCTTCGCCGATGTCGACTGCGCCGCCATCAGACACGACGGTGATGTCGTGGAGCTTGCGGTACTGGACGACAGAGTTTTCACGGTAGAGAAGCTGGATCTGCATCCTGCCGTCGGGCAAGGTCTCGAGCTTGTCGCTGCTGACCAGGGGGTTGGCGTTGTTGAGTGTGTGAGCAAATGCGGGGATGAGTTGCTTGCGTTCGTGGTCCCAGGCGATGGCGAGGATGTCTGCGTCGGCGGGCATGTCGCCATTGACGTTGATGTCGACGTCTTCGTCCGAGCCGTGCTCGAAGGTGTCCGGGGCGCTGCTGGCGAAGCTGATCACGGGCTGGCTGCTGGCCGAGCCGGCGCCGGAATCACCGGCGTCACCCGCATCGTTTGTGGCTTCTGTGACTGCATTGGTGCCACCATCCAGTTCGGTACGCAGACGCTGCTTTTGTGGGATGGACTGCTGCTTGGGGGCGCTGCGATCGACCGTGAACTGCACGGCGACCGAATCGACGACCTGACCGTCCTTGATCGCCTTGACGCGCATGGTGTAAGCGCCCTCGGGGGCGTTAGCGGTGTTCCAGTAGCGTGGGTTGCCCTGCTTATTACTTAGGAAGAAGTAGGGGTCTTCGGTCCGCACAGACGTCCGGTTCAGGGGCCCGCTGAGTGCCAAGACGACCTGGTCGGGCTCGCCGCTGACGCGGGCGGTAATGTTGACCTTGCCGTTCACCTTGGCGCCGTGATCGATGCCGAGGACCTGCCGGATGACAGGCGGTGCGGCGTTGGCAACGCTCGCGGTCATGGCGACGGTGGCGACGACCATCAGGGCCATCAACACGGGCCG
>CBDUNP010000605.1:0-1649 GCA_965368605.1 uncultured bacterium
AAGACCTCACCACTTTCTATCTCAAGCACTCTTGCAAATTCAAACTTCAACTCCCTCATCTGCGCCCGCGCCAGCTTCTGCCCCACTTGCGCCGACCACCACACCCCGGCCGTCGCTAACGCACTGAACCCCACGCCCCAGAGCGCCGTCGGCGGGCTCTCGGTGGTCCACTGGGCGTAGGCGAAACACACGGCGAACAGCGCGAACGTGACCAGCCCGAAGTACACCGCCATGTAGGCCGTCCATATATTCGGATGCGGCATGAATCGGCCACGCACCTTGACCGCCCCACCATCTGCTGAAGCCTCTTCGCCACCGTCTTCATCGCCGCCGCGTTCCAGCACCTCCATATCCAGCCACGGCGACCAGAAGTGTCGGTCCTTTTCGCTGACGGTCAGCATGACGTGTCGGCCCACAACCTTCCCCGTAAATCGGCCGGCCCCGTCTTCGATCAAGCCGCGCAGCCGAGCGACCACCTGGTCGTGGGTCAGGGCCACGGTCAATAGAAACGTCGGCCTCATTTTCGGGATCGACATGCGTTAGGCTCCGAAGGACGGCAAGTCATCATCCGCAAGCTGGCATACCGGATCAAGCCCTGCCAGCGCATCCTCAATCTGATACATTAGACCATCATGTCCAAAGATAAAAACAAGAAGCCGAAGGACTCAACCAAGCCCAAGGACAAAGGCAAACCTCAGGACGCCGCCGACAAGCCGCCCACCAAGGGGAAACTGCCCCGCAAGTTCTACGAGCAGGAGCTGCTCCGCGTCCAGGCCGACCTGGTCAGTCTGCAATCCTGGGTGCGTGACAAGAAGCTGAAGGTCGTCGTCATCTTCGAGGGCCGAGATGCTGCGGGCAAGGGCGGGGTCATCAAACGGATCACCGAACGGGTCAGCCCGCGTACCTTCCGCGTGGTCGCGCTGGGCACGCCGACCGAGCGGGAAAAGTCTCAGTGGTACTTCCAGCGTTATGTCTCCCACCTCCCCGCCGCTGGCGAGGTCGTCCTCTTCGACCGTAGCTGGTACAACCGAGCCGGCGTCGAGCACGTCATGGACTTCTGCACCGACGATCAGTACCAAGAGTTTCTGCGGTCCTGCCCGCAGTTCGAGCGGATGCTGGTCCTCTCGGGCATCCAGATCATCAAATACTGGTTCTCGGTCAGCGATGACGTGCAGGAAAAACGCTTCCAGGCCCGCATCCACGACCCGACCAAGAGCTGGAAACTAAGCCCGATGGACTTGAAGTCCCGCACCAAGTGGGTCGAGTATTCCAAGGCCAAGGACGAGATGTTTAAGTACACGGATACCAGCATCGCCCCGTGGTACGTCGTCGATGCGGACGACAAACGCCGGGCCCGCCTGAACACCATCCGCCATCTGCTGAGCCTGATCCCCTACGAGGACTCGCCCGGGAAATCGATCAAGCTGCCCAAGCGGCAGGAAGATCAGGGCTACCGCCGGCCCCCCAAATCGGCGCAACGCTACGTCCCGAACCTTTACTGACCCCGCCCGCTGGCGACCCCCCGCCCCGGACCCGACAAACCACCCACAAAAGGCTACAATCCACGCCTCTGGAACTGACAAGGAGGGGCGTGATGCCTTATATCTCACCGGTTGAATACAACGAAAAGCGTATCCATGCCGCCGCGG
>CBDUNP010000606.1:0-1631 GCA_965368605.1 uncultured bacterium
TGAGTTTTTCGCGGAACTGGGCGGGGCATTCGGGGTTGGTGCAGTAGCGTGCGGATTCGTCTGCCGGGCCGAGGGGGGCGGGCTTGTCGGGGAGTACGGGGTCTGTGCCTTTCTTCTCGGCCTTCTTCTTCGCGGCCTCACAGCGGGCGTCGTAGCGTTCGAGGTCGTTGAGGCGCTTGGTGTCGTAGTCGATAGCGATGTCGGACTTGCAGATCGGGCATTGCTTGGGTGGGGCGATCTTTTTTTCTTTGCCGGTACGTTGGTCGGTATCGACGCGGATGACCTGCGGGATGATTTCGCCGGCCTTCTCGATGACGACGGTGTCGCCGACGCGGATGTCTTTGCGGTGGACCTCGCCGTAGTTGTGGAGCGTGGCGTGTTGGACGGTGGTGCCGGCGAGGAAGACGGGTTCCATAGTGGCGCGGGGCGTGAGCTTGCCGGTCTTGCCGACCTGCCACTCGACCTTGAGGAGTCTGGTGGCGGCCTGCTCGGCGGCGTACTTGTAGGCGATGCACCAGCGGGGGGCCTTGCTGGTGCTGCCGAGCTGTTCCTGCAGTGCGTGGTCGTCGATCTTGATGACGACGCCGTCGGTGGCGTAGCCGAGGGTGTTGCGGGTTTCCTGGAAGGATTCGATAAATCGCCAGGCGTCGTCGAAGGTATCGACGGCTTGCGTGTGTTCGTTGGTGGGCAGGCCGAAGGATCGGAGCGCGGCGAGGAAGGCGTGGTGGGAATTAAAGGGGTTGGGGATGAGTTCGCCTCGGCCGTGGGCGTAGAACATGAGTCGGCGTTCGGCGGCGACGGCGGGGTCGAGGGATTTGAGTGTGCCGGCGGTCGCGTTGCGCGGGTTGGCGAAGCGGTCGAGGTCCTGTGCTTCGCGGTTTTCGTTGATGCGCTGGAACTCGGCGTCGGGCATGAAGATCTCGCCACGGACTTCAAGCACGTCGGGCGGTGCGGCGTCTTCGGCGTTCAGTGATAGCGGGACGGAGCGGATGGTGCGGATGTTGTGGGTGATATCGTCGCCGCGTTTGCCGTCGCCGCGGCTCAGTGCCTGGACGAGTTGGCCTTTTTCGTAGCGCAGGCTGACCGCGACACCGTCGATCTTGGGTTCGAGGATCAGCGGGGGCGGTGGTGTGTCATCGGCCGTGGGGAACAGGGCGTTGTCAGGGCCGGGTGATGCGTCTTTGGCGATCGTTTTGAGTGTGCGGTCGTACCAGGCCTGCAGCTCGTCGCGGTTGTAGGTGTTGTCGATGGACAGCATCGGCTGGGCGTGGGGGAGGGTGTTGAAGCCTTCGATGGGATCGCCGCCGACGCGCTGGGTGGGGGAGTCGGGGGTGACCAGGTCGGGGTGTTTTTCTTCGAGGTCGATCAGCTCGCGCAGCAGGGCGTCGAAGTCCCGGTCGGAGAGTTCGGGCGCGGCATCGGTGTAGTACAGGCGGTTGTGCCGATCGATCTCACGGCGGAGCTCGACGATGCGTTGGGCGTCGCGTGTCATGGGGTAGATTGTAGCGAAGATCGGGGGTGAACTTGGATGAGTCGGATACAAACGGAAGTGGGGAGATGGCAAGAGCGCTAAGCCGCAAGCGGCTGAAGGCGCGCAGGGATAGGTGAGGGATTTAGGCGCGGGGTGAGGG
>CBDUNP010000607.1:0-1622 GCA_965368605.1 uncultured bacterium
GGTGGGGTGGACAGGTTGTTGGCACCAACACTTTTTGCCACGCTCATACCGGGCGCGGCGGTGTAACCTGTCGTCGCTGTGCTTGGCGTTACCGGCGGCAAACTGCCAGAGGTCGGCGTGCCGGTCGCACTTGCGCTGTTGGCAATCGCGTTGGTCGGGTCTGCAGCACCCGTCAGCGCCGTCACATCTGCCGCCACCAAGGTATAGGTTGCCGTGAACGTCGCCGAGGCGCCGGGGGCCAGCGTCGTGCTGTCGCCCGTCGTCCAGCTTAGATCAGCACCCGCATGGGCGGCACCATCAAAGGTCGGGCCGGTATCAACCGGGGCCACGCCAGACACATCCACGTTGCCGCTGTTGGTAATCACCACCTGATAGTTAATCGTGTCGCCCGCCGTTGGCGGTGTCGACAGGTTGGTAGCTGGCACGGACTTGGCAACACTCAAACCCGGCGCGGCGCTGTATCCGGTCGTGGCCGTGCTGGGCGTCACGGGGGGCAGCGTTCCGTTTGCAGGCGTGCCGGTTGCGGTCGCGCTGTTGGCTATTGCGTTGGTTGGGTCCGCCGCGCTGGTCAGCGCCGCCACATCTGCCGCCACCAAAGTATAGGTCGCCGTGTACGTGGTCGTATCACCCGGTGCCAGCGTCGTGCTGCCGCCCGCCACCCAGATCAGGTCGGCACCCGCATGGGCGCTTCCGTTAATGGTCGGGCCTGTATCGACGGGCGCCACACCCGAGATGTCCACGTTGCCGGTATTCTCAACCACAACCTGATAGGCAATCGTGTCACCCACCGATGGTGGGTTTGACAGATTGGTCGCCGGGACGGTCTTAATCACCTCCAATTCCGGGGCGGGAACGAAGGTGTTGGTCAGAACGCAGGTCACATCCTCGGCATCCCCCAAAGCCAGACCATCCAGCGGGTTGCTGTCCGCGCCGCCCGAACAGGTGGCCGTTAAGGCGTAGTTCGGATCATTGGTTTCTGAAATCGTGTATGTGCCAACCGGCACCGTGACATCGGTGACAGCGGCAGACCCGGTGACACCGCTGCCGGATGCTGTGCTGCCGTTTGTGTAAGACAAGGTGAAGTCACCCGGCACAGCGGACCCGCCAAGCGAGTTATCAACAACCTTCTCAAGTGTAAGCTCAGGTGAAATATCGACGGTGATGGACGCGAGCGAGAATTGAACACGCGCATTTCGTGCACCCTGAACATCATCCATGATGATCGAGAAAGATGTGGCCGGCGTATCCAACGTGAAAGTCGCAGACTCATTTGTCGGGTTATTACCGCTGGCGTTTGCCAAGAAGCTTCCGACGGCGCCCGAGGCGATCAATCGGCCGCGCTGATCTTCGGCGGCTGACAGCCAAGGGGGGCGCGGTCCGACCAGCGGGTAAATCTCGATGGTAGGTGAAGTCCATGTGCCCGGCACGTTTGCTGCAAAGGAATCCCGTGGCGCGGTGCCGTCCATATCGTCGATGTCTTCGAAGACAGCCCGATCCAGCAGAAACCCATTCGTCGTATAGGTCATAATCGCGGAACGGTTACACGCGGAACGGCTCTGACTGGGAAACAGCGTGATGCGGCCAGCACCGCTAATGCTGGCGCAGGACGTGTTTTGTGGTGA
>CBDUNP010000608.1:0-1612 GCA_965368605.1 uncultured bacterium
TCAGTCCGACGCGATGCACACCAGCGCATCATATGTGCGGATGTAGATCCGATCGCCCGTGATCACCGGCGTGCTGCGGAAGGCGCTGAGAGTGATCTGCTCGGCCTTCTCGCCGTCGGCGCCGATCTTGTAGGTCTGGATCCGTCCGTCCTCCGCCGGATAATACACCCGCCCCGAGGCGATAACCGGAGAGCCATACATGCTGCCCCTGATATCCAGCCCCGCCTTGCTCTCGTGCACAACCTCACCGGTCTGCATCTTAAGCACGGTGACGTCTTCCCGTCGGCTGACTGCGTAGATCAGCCCGTCGTGGATGACCGGCGAGGCGTAGTGCCGATCGCCACGGATCGACGCCTGCCACAGCTCGGTTGCGTTAATATCGCCGTCGGCGTCCTGGGTCAGCGTGAAGGCGATTGCCTTTTCGTAGATAAAGTAAACCGTCCCATCAACAAACAGCGGGACGTTGTATTCCAGTTCCACGTCGGCGACGCCGCCCAGTTCCCTGCCGTCCCGCGGATCAACAAACAGCCCTTTTGGCGTGATGATGAAAGGCCCGTGGCCCAAGTCCCCCACTGTCGGCGAGCCGAAGCTGTGCTGCTGCTTTACGCGCCAAAGCTCTTCGCCGGTCTGCGCGTCCAGCCCGATCAGGTCGTCCACCAGAACGACCACGACACCGTCCACCAGCTGAGGCGTCGCGCTGACCCCCCAGCGGTGCGTCGGGATCTGCGCGATCGTGATCCATCGGCGGTTGCCTTCAAGATCGTAGCTGGCGGCCACCCCGTTCCCGAAGAACACGTACACATGCTCCCCGTCGGTCGCCGGCGAAGGGCTGGCGTAGCCATTGGTGTCGTGCGTCACAGGGACCACGCCGGCCGCGGCCAGTTGCGGACCTATTTCAGATTTCAATTCCGAAGCCTCCGCCTGGATCACGTCCAGCCGAGCCCGCGCGTCGGGGTCACGCCTGGCCTGCCGGAACAATCCCCGGGCCTCGCGATCCAGTTCCGCGATACGGTTCTGCTTCTGCTCGAAGACCAGCTTCTGGGCCTCGGTCATCGCCTGGTGCTCGCCGCTTGCCGCCAGCGCTTCGTCGGCGCTGTGGTCGTGCTGCCAGAGGACGTTGCCCGTCTCGGCATCGACACAGATCAGTTGAAAAGGTTCGGCCGTAGTCAACACCCGGCCATCGATGACCAGCGGGGTGCTGTTGGCCTTGGCGGGCATCGGGGTCGACCAGGCCTGGTGCCCCGCGTCCGACCAGTCCACGGGCACGCCCGCCCCGTCATACGCCGACGCCGGGTTGTGCTTCCACCCGGCGATGTCGCCGCCCTGTGCTGGCGTACCCAGGCTCATCGCAGCCAATACGACACCGATCGTTGCGACTCGAAGCATCACGTTACCTCCTGCTGATTGATACGTGGTCATTACGGCGTGCCGGCGTTGATACATACCAGCGAGCCCCTGCTACCCCGGCAGTAGATCCTGCCATCGATCAGGGTCGGCGAAACCCAGACCTTGTCCTCGTTAATGATCTGTGCCCTGGAGATCGGCTCGAAACCCTCCGGCTTAGCCGGCGCGGTGATCAACTCGCCTTTTGCCGAGAGCACGATCAACGTCT
>CBDUNP010000610.1:0-1607 GCA_965368605.1 uncultured bacterium
GGTTCTTGTCGATGTACGGGGCGAAGATCAGGACGATCAGACCGACGCCGGGGATCGTCACACCGGCGACCATCGGGTGGAACATGGTGAGCAGTTCCTGCAGACCCAGGAAGTACCACGGGGCTTTCGACGGGTTCGGGGTCTGGTTGGGGTTCGAGTGCTGGAGCAACGGAGCGTTGACCCAGATCGAGAACAGGAAGGTGAACGCCAGGCACGCGAGCGACGCGACGAACTCGGCCGCGAGCAGGTGCGGCCACGTGTGGACCTTGTCGACCGGCTGCGCCTTGACGTCTTGGATCGAACCGGACTTGACGACCGTGAGCAGCCGCTGCGTGTGACCGCCGGGGCCGGCACCGATCGGAACGCCGCCACCGCCCGGCGTGGCCTGCACGACGGATGCCACTTTGTCGGCAACGGCGACACCACCGCCGGAGGCCTCGGCGTCGCCACCTTCGGACTTGGCCTTGGCCGCCTTGCTGCGCTGCAGCAGGTGCTCGGGAATACGCGAATCGCCGGCCGGCTCGTCGGCGGGCGCGGCTGCCTCTCCGGCCGGCTCGGCGGCAGCCGACTTGTCGCGGGCTTCCTTCGCCCGCTTCAACAGATGTTCGGGGATTTCAGTCACGTCGAACTCCGATCACAACGGTCCACTGATGCCGCCATCTTTTCGGACTCTCCAGAAGTGGATGGCCATGAAGATGACGATGACGAAGGGCAGGAACAGCACGTGCAGCACGTACCAGCGCAAGAGCGTTTCGGAGCCGATCTCGGCCCCGCCGAGCAGAACGAATCTGACGTCCTGACCGAAGACCGGGGTGTACCCCATCATGTTGGTACCCACGGCGACGGCCCAGAGTGCCAGCTGGTCCCACGGCAGCAGGTAGCCCGTGAACGACAGCAGCAGCGTGAGCTTGAGCAGCATGACGCCGATCACCCAGTTGAACTCGCGAGGCGCCTTGTAGGCGCCGTGATAGAAGACGCGCGCCATGTGCAGGAAAACGGAGATCACCATCAGGTGCGCGCCCCATCTGTGCATGTTCCTGACCAGCAGGCCGAAGGTGACCGAGGTCTGCAGGTTCGAGATGTCGTCCCACGCCGCAGTGGCCTCGGGGCGGTAGAAGAACATCAGGAAGATGCCCGTGACGGTGAGCAGGATGAACAGGAAGAAGCTGAGACCGCCGAGGCAGAGCGTGTAGCTCACCTTGACGGCGTGGCGCTTCACCTTGACCGGGTGCAAGTGGTACAGCACCGAGTTCATGATCACGTAGGAGCGGTTACGGGGGCTGTCGCTGTAGCCCTTCCGGAAGATCGAACCCGGACGGAAGATGCTCGACCAGACCTGGCCGCCCTGCACGCTGTCGGTCGCGCTCTGCACCCGATCCTTGATGGTCGGCTTCGGTGTGTCGTCGATGATCTTTGCCATGATTCAGCGTTCCCCGGCCGCGCAGGCCACGTCTGGACACTCGCTCGCTTGCGCTCGCTGGTCGGTGTCGGTGAACAGATACGAATTCATTCTCAGAGCCTCATGCCGTAGCCGTAGCCATGGCTGTTGGTACGGGCATGGGAATCGCCGGCCGCGGTGGGTTGGCCGATCTTGCCGAGGATGATGA
>CBDUNP010000611.1:0-1607 GCA_965368605.1 uncultured bacterium
CACGACGTCGACTCGATCGACTGGAACGTCCTGATCCTCATGTGGGGCGGGCTTTCCCTGGGCAAGGCGATGGAAGAAACCAACCTCATCAGCTACATCGCGCAGCTCCCGATCGCCGAGCTGCAGGGGTTTGCGCTCGCGGCGGCGATTGTCATCCTCTCGGTGGTGCTGTCCACGTTTATGAGCAACACCGCGACCGCCATCGTCATCGTTCCGATGGTCATTGCGCTGGTGGGGGCCGATGGGTCGCCGGTGCAGCTGGTGATCCTCACGGCGCTGTCCTGCTCGTTTGCCATGGCGATGCCGGTCTCGACGCCGCCGAACGCCATCGCATTTGCGACCGGCAAGATCCCTGTGTCCGCGCTGATCCGATCGGGCACGCTGGTGTCGGTGATCTGTATCGTGGTGCTGCTGCTGGGGTATCAGTGGGTCCTGCCGATGTTCCCTTGGGCGTTGCCCCCGTCGTAAATCGTACGGACCGGCTATGATGCGGGGCTTATGCCGATCGATCCACAAGACATCCTCGCCCCCGACGGCCCGATCGCCCGGCGGCTCGGCGACGCCTACGAGCACCGGCCCGAGCAGGTCGAGATGGCGCAGTTCGTTAGCGACGCGTTGGCCGAGGGCCGGGCGGCGCTGGTTGAGGCCGGGACCGGCGTGGGCAAGAGCTTCGCCTACCTGCTTCCCATGATCCAGCAGGTGCTGGCGACCGACGATCTGGACCAGAAGAAGCGCGTCGTTGTCTCGACGCACACGATCGCACTGCAGGAACAGATCATCCATAAGGATATTCCGCTCTTGCGTGCGGTGATCCCCGATGAGTTCTCCTCGGTACTGGTCAAGGGGCGCGGGAACTACGTCTCCCTCCGCCGGGCAAGCCGGGCGTGGGACCGTAGCACCGACCTGTTTGACGACAACGCCAGCAAACGCTCGCTGGAAACGATCCTGGAATGGACCAAAGACACCGAGGACGGTTCCCTGGCGAGCCTGCCGGTCCTCGAAGCGCCTTCGGTCTGGGCCGACGTGCAGAGCGACTCGGAGGACTGCCTGGGCAAGCGTTGCCCGACGTATGACAAGTGCTTCTACCAGGCGGCGCGTCGGCGGATGCTTAATGCTGATTTGCTGATCGTGAATCATGCGCTGTTCTTCTCTGACCTTGGCATGAAGCAGCAGGGGTTCGGGATTCTGCCGCCTTATGACGGCGTGGTCCTGGATGAGGCACACACGATCGAGGACGTCGCGGGGGAACACTTCGGCATCACCGTCAGCCGGTTCCAGGTCGAGTATCTGCTGTCCCGGCTGCACGCGGCCCGGCGGCACAAGGGGTTGCTGCCCGCGTTGCGACTGAAGATCGATGCGGACCTGCACAACCGTGCCGTCCAGGCCGTCGAAGACGCGCGGATCGGTTCGCAGGACTTCTTCCAGGAGCTGTTGCACTGGCAGGAGACCGAGGGGCGGAGCAACGGTCGGGTGGATCGGCCGATCCCGATCCAGAACGTGCTGACCCCGCTGCTGTCGGACCTGTCGCTGGCGATGAAGCGTATCCGCGATCGACTGGATGATGATGCTGATCGTCTCGAAGCTACCAGTTATGCCGACCGCGCCGA
>CBDUNP010000612.1:0-1598 GCA_965368605.1 uncultured bacterium
TAAGTGTCGCTGTAAATCCAGCTTTCGTCAACTTTCGGACCCCAGTGCCAATCCCACCCCTATTGAACCTCAAACACAAACTCCACCTCCACCGCCGCCCCCAACGGCAGGCAGGGCACCCCCACCGCCGCCCGGGCGTGTCGGCCCTGCTCTCCGAATATCTCCGCCAGCAACTCACTGGCCCCGTTGGCAACCAGGTGCTGCTCCGTGAAGTCAGGCTCACTGGCGACAAAAACCCCCACCCGGACCACCCGGACCAGCCTGGACCAGTCACTTTCCAATAGCGGGTCCACCGCTGCCAATGCATTCAGCACGCACCGGCGGGCCCCGGCCTGGGCGGCCTCCAGTGAGGTCGAGCCCGGCACCGGGCCGGCGACCGTTAACTGGCCATCTTCCATCGGTAACTGCCCGCTGACATAGACCATATCCCCGGCGCGGACCGCCGGGAGATAGGCCGCGACCGCCTTCGGAGCAGACGGGAGTGACAGGCCAAGAGACGCCAGTTTGCTTGGTAGATTCATGGGGGACCACCGGGTAAAAAGGAAATCACAGACTCGTCAGGCATCGGCCACCGTCGAAGACGCCGACGGTTTCGTCCCTCATTCTACCTATAGCTCCCTCAGACGTGATATGACCCGTCGGTATTGAAGCCCAGCCCCCTTGTCGACCGATAACCAAGGGGTAACCCGTTGCCCTACAGGACCCCGCCTGGCTATGTCCGACCTGCTTGACCAGAATGAAGTCGATGCCCTGCTCGCCGCGGTCGATTCCGATGGGGGAGGCGAAGAGGTCGCCGAGGACACCACCCGGGTCTTCTACAGCAGCCGACGCATCGGCAGCATCGAAAACATCGAGGTCCGCGACTACGACTTCAAACGCCCCGAGCGCGTAAGCAAAGACCAGATGCGTGCCCTGCAGACGCTCCACGAGGCCTTCGCACGCAGCTACGGCGCCCTGCTCTCCGGCTTCCTGCGCACCATCGTCGAGGTCAAGGTCGCCAACATCGAGCAGATGACCTTCAGCGAGTTCACCCACTCCCTGCCCAACCCCACCTGCTTCAACCTCCTGTCATGCGAACCGCTGGACGGCAACGTCTGCCTGGAGATCAGCCCGCTGATCATCTACCCCGTGATCGACCGACTGCTGGGCGGCTCCAACGCCGACCTCTTCATCCCCCAGCGGCCCCTGACCGCCATCGAACTCCGCCTGGTCAGCAAGATCATCGACCGAGCCAAGACCGGCCTAGAAGAGGCCTGGTCCAACATCACCCCCCTGAACTTTCAGCTCGAAGAGTCCGAGTCCAACCCCGCGCTGGTCCAGATCGTCCCGCCCAACGAGGTCGTCGTCGTCGTCAGCTTCGAGGTCAAGATGGGCAGCCGGGCCGGCACGATGAGCCTGTGTATCCCCTACAACGTCATCGAGCCGGTCATCGACAAGCTCTCGAACCAGTCCTGGGCCGCCTACAAGAAGAACACCAAGGACGGCCAACTCCGCCACCGCCTCGAGGGGCACCTCGAAGCCGCCAAGCTCGACGTTACCACCATCCTCGCCGACACCACCATGAGCGTGACGGACCTGATCAACCTCCAGGTCGGCGA
>CBDUNP010000613.1:0-1594 GCA_965368605.1 uncultured bacterium
CGAGCAATCATTACCCCCGGAGCAACCCCCGGAGCACCGGCGCAACCCAAGGCACCTGAAGAATCGACGCCTTCGGACGATGGCGATTCAAAGGAAGTTAAAGAAGCCCCGGCCCCCAGTGCACCGAAGCTGGACTACAAGCAGGAAGAGCTATTGAAAAACGCGCGGTGGTACGTGCGCGAGACGGCGGGCTACACGAATGCGGTTTCTCAGGTCGTGGCGCGGCTCGATGGGGACGGGCCAAAGCCCGTGCACAGCGAGATCCGTGACGGGCTGGCGACGGTAGAGACGGCGAAAAAGAAACACGCGCTGGCGGCTGACTACATCGCACAACTCCCGGCGGGGCACCCGCAGGTTCAGCCGGTGGCGGACCAGGTGACGCAGGCCGCCGCGTTGATCGGCGCGCAGGAGTCACGGCTACGGGCGGTGGATACGGAGCTTGCCAAGCTCACGGGGATGGAGCATTACCCCAACTACGACGCGGACTTCAAGCTGATGCAGGACCTGGCGGGCCGTTACCGTGATTTCGGCTTTACGGTGCAGCAGCCAGAGAAGCTGGCGCAGGTGGTGAAGGAGGATGGACAGGTATTGGGGGAGATCACGCGGATCGCGAAGACGTACCTGCCGTTGGTCGAGCAGAAGACGGATGCGGGGGCACAGATGGAGCGGGTGTTTAACCACTTCCAGAGCTCGCGCAATCAGTTTGCGGCCGAGTTGATCGAGTATAAAAACGGGCTGCCGGCGGCGTTCGAGGCGGACCTGAAAGAGGCGATGGACCTGGCGGACCAGGGGGTTGCCGAGCAGAAGCCGATGTTTTTCGGCGAGCACAGCGGGATCGAACAGCGGTTCGGCTGGGCGGAGACGAAGCTGATGGTGCTCAAGGCGTTCGGCGAGGAAGAGGCGAAACCTTACGCGGCCAGGATGGCGGAGGTGCGTGCGAAGATCCGTGACCAGGCGAAGTCGCTTGAGGCGAAGATCATCGCGGAGAACACGCTGCCGAATGATGCATTTACGGGCGGAGACCGTGAGGAGTTGGTGGCGTATGCGACCAAGGCCTGGGCGGAGCTTCAGCCGGACGCGCAGGTACTCACGGCTAGGATCCCGTCGCAGGCGTGGACCCGTGACACGCGTTGGGAGTGGAGCAACGGTGCGTTCTACAAGATCGATGCGTCGAAGGTACAGGTGCAGTTGATCGTGAAGCACGACGACACACTGGCGGTGATCCGGCCGGTGAATCTTTATAAGAACCACCTGAAGGGCGACACGGTGAATGCCTACCCGATGGATGCAATCGATGAAGACCTGCTGCCGCAGCGGTATCTGATGTTGGAGAAGGTGAAGTAGGCGGCGTTTATAAGGAAAAGCCCACGCTTTTGAAGCGTGGGCTTAGGGTGGATTGGTCTCACGACTTGGGGTGCGTGGTTCAGGCGGTGGTGTACGCGGGTGTTGTGACGCCCCAGCGTTTCCAGATCGCCTTGAGGCTGGCGGCTTGCCAGATGGCAGACAGGCCCACGAGCAGGTAGACGATGCGTGCGAGGGCGGCGTCGGCACCGCCGAAGATCGTGGCGACCAGGTCAAACTGGAATGCGCCGAC
>CBDUNP010000614.1:0-1591 GCA_965368605.1 uncultured bacterium
GCGGCGCGTTTACGGTTTTTTATAACGGGCCGAAGTGCGGGGCGAGTGCGCCGGATCATTTACATTTGCAGGCGAGCCCGCTGGGGGCGACGCCGTTTGAGGAGCAGTTGATTGCGGATGCCCCCGGGTTTGTGGATGGGAAAGACGATGGCGGCGTGTCGGTTGGGCTGACGGCCGAGCCGGTGCAGCCGGCAGTGGTGATCGCGGGGGCGGATCGGCTGGCGGTGCAGGCGCAGGCCGAGCGGGTGATCGCGACGTTGGCGGAGCAATTCCCGGCCGACCCCGAGCCGATGATGAACGCGCTGGCGTTGCATGTCGATGGGAAGTTGCGTGTGGTGTTGTTCCCACGGGCGTCGCATCGGCCGAGCAACTTCGGGACGGAGGCCGGGCAGGTGCTAGTCAGCCCGGGGCTTGTGGACATGTTGGGATTGTTGATCACGCCGAGGCGCGAAGACTTCGAATCGCTCACTGGGGAGGCGGTGGCGAAGATTTATGAAGAGGTGTCGCGGGGGCGCGGGGAGTTGGGCGGCATCATCTGATTCGGGGCGGGGTTATTTGCTCGGATGAATCGGATGGAAACGGATCAGAAAATAGAACAGGATTTGATGACGGTCGATGCCATCGGATTTTTTATCCGTTTGTATCCGATCCATCCGAGCTAAACATCTTGCCGCTAAGCCGTGAACGGCTGGATGTGGGGCCAGATTTTTCGCAATGCGTCGCCGCGGTGGCTGATGGCGTTTTTTTGTTCGGGGGGGAGCTCGGCGGCGGTCTTGTTTTTTTCGGGGATGTAGACCAGTGGGTCGTAGCCGAAGCCGTTGGTGCCTCGGCCGCGTTCGGGGTGATCGGGGTCGTCGGCTTCTTCGGGGATGAGGATGCGGCCTTCGAGGGTGCCGCGGACGACGGCGATGGGTTCGTTGTTATCGCTGGTGTTTCGTCCATCGACCAGGGCCATCGCGCAGACGAAACGTGCGGTGCGTTGTTCGATCGGAGTGTCGGCGAGGTTTTTTAGAAGCAGGCGGTTGTTGGCGGCGTCGCGTTCGGGGCGTGGGCCGTCGGTGTTGCTGTAGCGTGCGCTGTGGATGCCGGGCTCGCCGTTGAGCGCGTCGACTTCGAGGCCGGAGTCGTCGGCGAGGCAGAGTAGGCCGGAGGCTTTGGCGTAGTAGCGGGCTTTGAGGATGGCGTTGCCTTCGAAGGTGTCCTGGTCTTCGACGGGTTCGTCGATGGGGTTCGGCAGCGCGTCGAGGGTGAGAAGTTCGATCGGCGCGTCGCCGATGACGGCGCGGATTTCGTCGAGCTTGTGGGGGTTGGAGGTGGCGATGAGCAGTTGCATGGTTATTACCACAGAGGACACAGAGATCGCAGAGGGATACAAAGAGGTTGTCCGCAGATTACGCAGATGGCGCAGATTGATAAGAAGGGGCCAGGTTTTTTCTTTATCTAAATCTGTGTCGTCTGTGTAATCTGTGGATACTCCCTTCCGGTTCTTGCCTGCGTAGGTTTTTATTTCACAAGAACGCTAAGCCGCAAGCGGCTAGGGTTTCCACCAGTTCAGGTCGATGTTCGGGAAGATGATGTCGTGGATTTCGGC
>CBDUNP010000615.1:0-1591 GCA_965368605.1 uncultured bacterium
TCCGCGATCGTGGCCAGCTCGCGGAGAATTTTTGCGTGCTCTTCACGCCGGTGGTTGTGCAGCATCGGGATCAGCATGAATACGACGTGCAGGGATAGCCCCTTGAAGTGGGCGGGCGTCAGATCCAACTCACACATCGAAACCGTGGTGGCGATCTGGCCGTTCAGGGCGGCCGCCTCAAATGAGTTGGTGAGGTTGCCCCCGCCAACCGAATCAAACACCAGGTCGAACCCGGCCCTGTCCGTGTGCCGGGCGACGTATGCCTCCACGGACTCGGTCTTGTAGTTGATGCCGGTGGCGCCCAACCGCTCAATCAACGCCAGCTGTTTCTCGCCACCGCCGGTGGAGTAGACCTCGGCACCGAAGTGCCTGGCCAACTGAATCGCAATATGCCCGACGCCGCCCGAGCCGCCGTGGACGAGTACTTTCTGGCCTCGCTTGATGCCGGCCCGCGTCAGCCCTTCATACGCCGTGATCGCCACCAATGGCAGGGCGGCAGCCTCCCGCATCGACAGGTTCCCGGGCTTGCGGGCGACAAGGTCGGCGTCGGCCATGATGTACTCGGCCAGCGTGCCCGGCAGGTCCGCCAGCCCGCCGGCGCAGCCGTAGACCTCGTCGCCTACCGCGTAGCCCGTCACGCCGTCGCCGACGGCCTCGACCGTCCCGGCGAAGTCCATCCCCAGGATCGCCGGGGGTTCCGGCGAGAGCGGCAGCTCCTGGCCCATCCTGCGGATCATCGTGTCGACCGTATTCACGCTCGAGGCCGCGATCTTTACCAGGAGGTGGCCGGGCCTGACATCGGGCTTGTCGATCTGGGCCGCCTCAAAGGCCGCGTCGTCGCCGTAGTTCTTGATTAGCATCGCCTTCATCTGAGTCACTCCTGTTTCTGGATTTATCCCTTGATCTGGCTCAAGAATAGACGTACATTATTATTCGTCAAGTACCTACATTTTTGTAAGTATCAACTTTTTTTCCACGGGAGGCCGCCTTTGGTCCGTAAGTACAGCTGGAAAACCGGATGCGACGTTGAAGCCACTCTGAGCGTGATCGGCGGCCGCTGGAAGCCCGTCCTGATCTGTCACCTGCTCGCGGGCCCCAAGCGTTTCGGCGAACTCCGCCGGCTCACGCCGAACGCCACCGAGCGGATGATCACGCTACAGCTCCGCGAACTCGAAGCCGACGGGGTACTCACCCGGCGAGTGTTCAAAGAGGTGCCGCCCCGCGTCGAGTATGAGCTGACGCGATTCGGTCGAACGCTGCAACCCATCCTCGATCAGATGCAGAGTTGGGGACGAAACTTCAAGCGGCGACAACAGCGCACAGAAACCCAGGCGGCGAAAGATAAAGCGGGAATGAAGGCTTAAACCGATCGGCTCATCTGTTATGACAGAACAAATGCCTTTATTTACGCCATTCACGTCACGGCCCTGATCCCCAAGCTCACCAACGGGACCAACGAAACGGTACAGCGTCGAACGGATACCACCCACAGCCCCCCACCCCGCACCGTTTGTCTTACCCTTGACTATCTTGGCCGGTCGGGCCGTACCCCGGCCCCCTGGCCATGCGGATCAGGCGGGCAACCCCCTTT
>CBDUNP010000616.1:0-1590 GCA_965368605.1 uncultured bacterium
GCTCTTGCGGACCTGGATGCCCCCCGGCGTGACCACGGCGATGCCCGACGAGTCGTACCCGCGGTACTCCAGGCGTTTCAGCCCCTCGATCAATAAAGGGCTCGCTTTTTTATTTCCGATGTAGGCCACGATTCCACACATGCCGGGCTCCGATAAATAAGGTCGTTGGGCATGGATTATACGCACGCCCACAGACCCATCGACCAGAAAAGGCCCACTAATTCAGCAGATTTCGCGCATTAGAAGCATGTGCATAACAACATGGCGACACAACCCGCAGATGTTTTATAAGACCCGGTCGATGACCCAGCGCAGATCGAGTTTTTGATGCGTTTGGTTTGCCGTGGCCGTGCTGGCCTGGCTGCAATCGGGCTTGTGATCTCCCGACGGATCGCCGCTGGCCTCGGGGACGTGGTGGATCAACTCGAGCGGGCCCCAAGGGTCATCCGGCAGATCGACCTCCCAGAAGCCCTGGCCAAGCGGGTACTTGTTGCTGGTCAGGCAGGGCGCGCCGGCGTTGAGGTACATCAGCCCGGAGTTGTCGCCGTTGCCGACCTTGCTCCCGTTGGCCGGGTCCCACTGCCAGGGCTTGTGGACGTGGCCGTGGACGAAGACAAACCTGGCCGGGCTTGCGGTCATCATGTCATGTAATGGCTTGGCCTCTGCCAGTGCGTGCCCCCAGGAATGCGGGACACCCGCCGGCGTCTTGGCGGGGTAGTGACACAGCACCACCACCGCGTCGTCCCTACTCAGTGATCTGATAAACGCCTCGGTCGCCTGCATCTGCTCATGCCCCAGTGCGCCGCGCGACCAGAACAACTGCGGCTCCGCAGAGTCCAGCCCGAGCAGTTGCCAATTCGGGCTCAACCGTTGGATGTGCGGGAACACCTTCGGCAGCATCCCGCCCATGTGCGAACCCATGCGTTGCTTGCGCGCCGACCGGAACGTGTACTTGTCATGGTTGCCCGGCACGATCACGCAGGGAACCTCCCGGTTCAACGGTTCCAGATACCGCGCCACGTCGTGGAACTCATCCTCCAGCGACGTCGTCGTGACATCTCCCGAAAGCAACACCATGTCCGGCTTCAGCGCCGCAGCCCGGTCGATCAACGGCTCAAGCACGCGGTGGTTAAACCGGAACCGCCGATTGAGCATCAGGTTCGTGTGCCCCATCAGCCGTTTGCCGAACAGCCGCGTGGGATGGACCTGGGTCTGGAAAAGATGGATGTCGCCGATCAGTGCTATACGCAAAGGAAAACTCGAGGTTTAGGGTTCGGGTTATGGTCAATGCTAACGGACCTTAGCCCGTAGTCGTTATTTTAGCGGGTTCATGCCAAGCCGCAGCCAAAACCGGGCAATATCGCGTGTGCCGGTGCGTTAGGCCGTATGTGGGCGGCTTAGCGGAGGTATCGCCCCATGAGACGCAGCACGTTACACCTGAGCGTAGACAGCCTGATGGCGTTAGGCGCGGTCGGGCTGATCCTGACCGGCCTGCTGATCGCGTTTGTCCTGCCCGCCGGCAGCCGACAGGCCTCGGTCTGGGGGATGACCCGACACGATTGGGGGGATGTCCACTTCTGGTTCGCGATG
>CBDUNP010000617.1:0-1579 GCA_965368605.1 uncultured bacterium
ACCAGAAGCTGTCCACGCAGGAGCGGCTTGCCAACGCCGAGGTGCAGGAGGCGCGTGCGTTGTCGGATTACCACAACGCGATCGCCCAGCTCTACCAGTCGGCGGGGACGCTGCTGGAGCGTAACGGGATCGACTTCCGAGTCGAGTCCGGCGTGGAGTAAATCCGCTGCGGATATGACGGTTAGACGCGGGGGCGAGAGACTCATTTAGTTAAGGTGGATAGTTGATGTCTGAGATTCAGGCCGCGGTCGCGAAGATGTTCTGGGTCGGGTTTCATGGCACGACGCCTAGCGATGACCTGCTGCGCCTGTTGGATCGCGGTGTCGGGGGCGTGGTGCTTTTTGCGCGCAACATCGAGTCGCCGAAGCAGGCGGCGGCGTTGATCTCACAGCTGAAAAAACACGCGGGCCGGCCCCTGGCGGTGGCGATCGACCACGAGGGCGGGCGGGTGATGCGGGTGGATTCTCCGTTTACACAGACGCCGCCGATGCGAGTGCTGGGGAAGATCGGGGACGAGTCGCTGGTGCGGGATGTCGGGCGGGTGTTCGCGCGGGAGCTGCGGGCGGTCGGGTTCGACATGGATTTTGCGCCGGTGTTGGACGTGGACACGAACGCGGCGAACCCGGTGATCGCGGCACGGTCGTTCGGGGATGACCCGGCGTTGGTGGCGCGGATGGGCCAGGCGTTGATGGAAGGCTTGCAGGCCGAGGGGATGGCGGCGTGTGCGAAGCATTTCCCCGGGCACGGGGACACGGCCGAGGACAGCCATAAGGACCTGCCACGGCTGACGCATGATCAAGATCGGCTGCGGTCGATCGAGCTGTCGCCTTTTGAGAAAGTATGCAGGGCCGGGGTCGCGAGCGTGATGACGTCGCACGTGATCTACGAGGCCTGGGATAAAGATTTTCCTGCGACGATGAGTCGGCCGATTATCGACGGGCTGCTGCGTCGGGAGATCGGGTTTGATGGCCTGGTCGTCAGTGACGATATCGAGATGAAGGCGATCGTGAATCACTACGGCGTCAACGCCGCGGTGGTCGCGGCGGCGGGTGCGGGGGTGGACTGCCTGCTGGCGTGCCACAGCGCGGACGTGATGCACGGGGCGATTGATGCGTTGATCGAGGCGGCCGGGCGGGATGAATCGCTTGCGGCGATGGTCGCGGGGGCGAACCGCCGACACGACACGTTTAACAAGATGTACACGCGGGGGCCGGTGGATTCGCCGGATCAGTCGGTGATCGGTTGTGATGAACACAAGCGGATCGCCGAGCGGATGTTCAGCTATGCTGAGAATGATGAGTCGTCGTCGCCGACGATCGACCCGACCGACACACGCCAGTGGCACGACGGCTGAGCCGACGCGCTGGCGGCACCCCTTGCACCGGAGACATTGATTGTGATAACTGTTGTGATTCCCCATACCGGCCTAAGCGACGGCTGGCTGGATGCGTTGTTGTCGGGCTGGTCCGATGGGCCTGTGGAGCGTGTGGTCTTGATCGGGCCTGACGCCGCGGTCGGCAGTTCGGCGATCAAGGTCGACAAGGTCGTGACGGACAAGCCGTTTAGTGGCGCTGCCTGG
>CBDUNP010000618.1:0-1555 GCA_965368605.1 uncultured bacterium
GCGGCTTACTCAAGGCAAACCAGGCGATCGCTTACGGCGAAGCCGGTTCGGGCTTAGACACCTGAGCCACGGTGATGTTCGACGATGCCAGCCGGGTCTTGAGCACAAGCAGGGCGGTCTCCAACTGCGAGTCCAGACCCAGTTCCAGGATCAGCGAAGGCGTCGGTTGTTTGATCTCGACCATCACCTTCTCGGGGGTGTCTTCGGTCGCGACCTGCCCGTCGGCTACGGCATCTTCGCCAGCCGCTTCGTCACCGGGCTCGGCAGCTTCGTTTGCCTTCGCGCTAATCACTTTCCTGATGCCATTGGGCACCTGAAACTCCGGTGCGGCCCAGGGCATGGTTTCGTCAGCGAGGATCGGACCGCCTTCGTCGCGGATGATGTCGATCTCCTGACGCAGTTGCAGCGCGTCGGCGATCTGGCGTGCGGTCATCGTGACTTCCAGGTCCGGCTCGATGCCCCATTCGGTGGCGTCGGGCTTGCGGTGGATGATGCGCTTCAATGGCAGCATGTAGTACTGCGTGGTCAGCTTGAGATACGCAGCGCCGTTGCCGGTCAGCGGGAAGAGGTCCTGGACGGAGCCCTTGCCGAAGCTGCGTGTCCCGATGATGGTGGCCCGCTGATAATCCTGCAACGCGCCGGAGACAATTTCCGAGGCGCTGGCGGAGCCCTGATTGATCAGGACGGTTACGGGGAAGTTCGGATAGGTCCGCAGACGGTGCGCCTTGTTGGGCGAGGAATGATTGCCGTTGCCGTCGACGGTCGAGACGATCGGGCCCTCGATGATGAAGCGGTCACAGATGTCGATCGCGGAACTGAGCAGACCGCCGGGGTTGAAGCGGAGGTCGAGGATCAGGCCGTTGATCTGTCCGTCTTCCTGCATCTGCTCGATCGCGGCATCCAAATGGTCCGCGGTCTGGGGGATGAACTGCGACAGGCGGACGTAGCCGATGCGGTTGTCACGGTCGATCCAGTAGTCCCAGCCGCCCTCGGGCTTGTGGGTCCAGCCGCGGATGGATTCGATCTCGATCTTGTCGCGTGTGATGGCGTACTCGATCAGGTCCGGTTCGCCGGGACGCTCGATGGAGAGCGTGACCTGCGTGCCGCGTGGGCCGGTGATTTCCTGGACAGCGCGGTTCAGGCTCCAGGTGTCGGTGTTCGTGCCCTCGACCTCGGCGATGATGTCCCCGGCTTTCAGGCCGGCACGCATCGCGGGGGTGTTTTCCAACGGGCTGACGACCAGCAGTCGGCCGTCACGCCGGGAAATCTGCACGCCGATCCCGGAGAAGTTGCCCTGCGTGCTTCGGCTGAACGATTCACGCTCCTGCGGCCAGATCACGCTGGAGAAGTCGTCGAGCGTGCTGGTCAGCCCCTCGGTCATCTCGTGGAAAAGAACCTCTGGGGGCAGGTCCAGCGTCTGCTCGTTGGTGCGGATGATCCGGTCGATGATCGTCCCCGCCTCGATGACGTTGATCTCCTTGCCGGGTTCCTGCAGCGAAACGCTCAGGCGGGCCAGGTAGTCCCGGAAGCGGGCGACGTCGTCTTTGTTGTTGAA
>CBDUNP010000619.1:0-1553 GCA_965368605.1 uncultured bacterium
CTGGATTCAATGACGGGCAGGTCGTCGAGGTCTTTGCCGAGACCGTGGCGAATATCTTCACGAATTATTTTAACCACCTGGCGCAGACGGAGATCGATTTTCCGCTGGTGCGTACCGGCGAGACGGCCGGGGCATGACAAGTAATATTGATCTGAAACTTTAACACAGGAGACTTCATCATGGCAGGCAGCAACACGCTTCAACTGAACGAAGACAACTTCCAGACGCAGGTGATCGAGCACGATGGCACGGTACTGGTAGATTTCTGGGCCGAGTGGTGCCCGCCTTGCCGGGCGATCGGCCCGGTGATCGACGCCCTGGCCGATGATTTCGCCGGGGATGTCCCGGTCGGCAAGGTCGATGTCGATGCGAACCAACAGCTCGCAACGAAGTACGGCATCAGTTCGATCCCGGCGCTGGTGGTCTTCCACAACGGCGAGGTCGTTCATCAGCTCGCGGGCTATCAATCCAAAGACACGCTGGCCGCCGCGATCGAGGGCGCACGAAGCCAGCCCACCGCCTAACCCCCCTCACCCCGCCCGGGCCGGCCTAAACGTCGAGCCGGGCTTTTTGATGATGGTACTTCGATGAATGAATGCACCCCTGAGCCTGTTGAAGTTCTGGCTCCAGATCGTGTTGGCGTAGCTGACAACAACGATGTGGCGGAGACCTGGGACCATCTTTGTGGGCCTGATCCGTACTGGGCGGCGGCATTGGAGGACGATGATGACTAGCCCGTTTCATCAGGGTGAGCTGGCGGTGCAGGCGCGTGCCGGGGTGGCTGAGCAGGCGAGGCGGGTGGGGCGGATCATCGGTGATCGTCTGCCCGAGGGAGCAGATAAGTTTCTGGCCGGGCTGCCGATCCTGTTCCGGGGTGGGCTGGATGCGCGGGGGCGGGTATGGGCTTCGGTCCTGACGGGGAACCCCGGGTTTATCCGTACGGTTAGAGATCGGGGCGTTGTGATTAAGACGGATGGGCAGGCAGGCGACCCACTAGTCGCGGGTGGTGGCACCATAGCGCCGGCGGGGTTCCTGGCGATCGACTTGGCGACACGGCAGCGGTTCCGGTTTAACGGGCAGGCAAGGCAAGGGGGGGACGAGTTACGTATTGACGTCGAGCAGGCGTACGGCAACTGTCCGAAGTATATCCAACGCCGTGAGGTGGTAGGCCGCGACGACGTATCGACGTGTGGCGATGCGGTCGTTGATACGACATTGTCCGATGATGACCTGCGATTGATTCGCGGGGCGGATACCTTTTTTATTGCCAGCCATGCGCGGGATCACGGGGCGGATGTCTCGCACCGAGGCGGCACGCCAGGATTTGTGCGTGTCACGGCAGATGGCGGGCTGGTGTTTGAGGACTATCCGGGCAACAACATGTTTCAAACGCTTGGGAACCTCGCGGCCGATCCGCGGGCCGGACTGTTGTTTATTGATTTTGATTCAGGCGCGACGCTGCAGATGACCGGCAAGGCTGACACACGGTGGGCAGAGCCCTCGGCGACCAACTACAACCAAACGGGCCGGGCGGTAGTGTTTACGCCGGAGGC
>CBDUNP010000620.1:0-1551 GCA_965368605.1 uncultured bacterium
CGGAAGACGCCCTTGCGCCAGGCATAGACAAACGCGATCAGCGTCGTCAGCACGAAGAAGAGCATGCGAGCCAGGAACAGCGGGGCCAGCGACTCGCCTTCCGGGCCAGCCAGGCTCGGGAACGTGACGGCCCAGGGGTAGAGAAAGACGATCTCGATATCGAACAGGAGGAACGTCATCGCCACGACGAAGAACCGGACGTTGAACCGCCGACGTGCGCTGCCGAACGGGTTCATCCCCGATTCATAAGGCGTCCCTTTGACCTCGCCCTTGCGGCCGGGGCCCAGGATCGAGGTGAGCACGAGGTTGGCCACGCCGAAGATGATGCCCATCATCAGCAGGACGCCCAGGGCGGCGTACTGATTCAGTTCCGCGTTTGCCAGAGTTGCCGGGAGGATCGGGTCGTTCATAGCCGGACAGTGTACCTGCCAGCCTCCGGCGATCAAACCGGCCCCCGGATCCTCCCCGGGACCGGCTGATCGCCTGTTCCGGCATTTCCTGGTGGACAGTTTTTCCCCTTACAATGCCCCCCATGCGCCAATACCTCGACCTCATGCAGCACGTCCTGGACCACGGGGCGGTCAAAGACGACCGGACGGGCACCGGCACCCGCAGCGTCTTCGGCCACCAGATGCGGTTCAACCTCGACCCGGACTCCGGCGGCGGGTTCCCCCTGGTCACGACCAAGAAGCTGCACCTGCGGTCCATTATCTATGAGCTGCTTTGGTTCCTGCGGGGCGAGACAAATATCCGGTACCTCAAAGAGAACAAGGTCAGCATCTGGGACGAGTGGGCCGACGACCGGGGCGAGCTGGGGCCGATTTATGGATACCAGTGGCGAAGCTGGCCGGCCTCCGGCAACCGCCATATCGACCAGATCACCCAGGTCATCGACCAGATCAAGCACACGCCCGACTCCCGGCGGATGATCGTCTGCGCCTGGAACGTCGGACAGATTGAGCAGATGGCGCTGCCGCCCTGCCACACGCTGTTTCAGTTCTATGTCGCGGAAGGCCGGCTGTCGTGCCAGCTCTACCAGCGGAGTGCGGACATCTTCCTGGGCGTGCCGTTTAACATCGCAAGCTACGCGTTGCTGACGATGATGGTCGCGCAGGTCACGGGGCATAAGCCCGGCGAGTTTATCCATACGCTCGGCGACGCTCACCTCTACAGCAACCACATCGACCAGGCCCACGAGCAACTCACGCGCGACCCGAGGCCGCTGCCGACGATGAAGCTTAACGCGGTGGTGAATGACATCTTCGATTTCAGGTATGAAGATTTTCAACTGGAAAACTACGAGCCCCACCCGCACATCAAAGCGGCGGTCGCGGTTTAACGAAGTTATTACGTCATGCCCGACACAAACGAACGCCCCGTCATCAGCATCATCGCCGCCATGGCCGAGAACCGTGTCATCGGTAAGGACGGCCAGCTTCCGTGGCGGTTGCCCGATGAGATGAAGCACTTCATCCGGCTGACCACCGGGCATACGCTCATCATGGGACGGAAGACGTTTGAATCGATTGGCAGCAAGCCCCTGCCCAACCG
>CBDUNP010000621.1:0-1544 GCA_965368605.1 uncultured bacterium
ACCGGCGTCCTCCGCGAGCTTGATTAGCTGTTTCTTGTGAGACGCCGCCGCCTCCAGCACAAGCTGCCCCGGGCGATCCAGCAACGCTCGGCCTTTCTCGATCAGCACACGCAGATCACGCAGCCCGTCGTGCCCCCCCCGCAACGCCAGCTCCGGCTCGTAATCCTTCACATTCCGCTCGACGTCCTTCCACTCCGCATCGCTGATGTAAGGCGGGTTGCTCACGAGATAACGCAACCGCTCGTGCGCGATCGGCTCCAACAAGTTGCCATGCCGAAACTCGATCCGCTCGGCAAGCCCCAATGCCTCCGCATTCCTTTGGGCAACCTCCAGCGCCGCCTCACTGATGTCTGTCGCGATCACTCGGCTGTGCGGGATGTTCTTCGCCAGCGCGATCGCGATCGCCCCGCTGCCTGTCCCCACATCCGCAATCAATGGGCTGTGAAACCCAGGTACCCGCCGGGCGTGTTGAATGACGTGCTCGATGAGCGTCTCCGTGCTCGGCCGAGGGATGAGCACGTCCGGCGTGACCTCCAGCATCATCGAAAAAAACGGGCTCTTCCCGACCAGGTAGTCCACCGGCTCGTGCGCCACCGCCCGCTCGACCAGCTCCCGGAACGTCGCCCGCTCCAGCTCGCTCGCCGGCCGATCCGGGTCCATGTAAAGCTTAAGACGGTCCACCCCCAAAACATGAGACAGCAACATCTCGGTCGACAACCTCGGGCTGTCGATGCCCTTCTGCTGAAGGTGCTTGGCTGTCCACGCCATCAACTGGCGAGTCGTCCACGTCTGCTTATTCGTCGCACCCGATGACATGCCCCCAATTCTACCCCGTCAACCCCCAAAACGCCGCATCTGACCCCAATGACTCACACGCCGTCCCCCTCCAACCTTTTTCTGAACCGTACGGATCGCGTCGGTAACAACATAACACCCACCGACAGAACACTCAGCGAGGCCGGCTCGGGGACCACACCGTTGGCAGTCACATGAAGTGGCAACACGTCGGCCTCGCCCGGCAGCAGGTCTGCGGGGTCCCAGTTAAGTCCGCCATCGTCGGACAATTCCGCAAATACATCAAAGAAGCTGTCGATGTGGTACTGCGGCGGCGCACCGGGTAGCGATAGTGCCGTCAGCACCGCCAGCGTTCCTAAAGACGGTCGCGTAGGACTCTCACGCACCAGCAAAAGTGGATCGTCGGATGTGCTTAGCTCGAACGAAAGGATTTCGGCCTCGAACAGGTTACTCAGAGGGTCCGTCTCGGTGAAGAGCACCGTGCCCTGCCCGCTGAGCGTGATGACGACGCCCGTATCCAGCGTGATATCGGAAAAAACATCGACAAAGCTGAGGATCTCCAGGTGACCGCTGATCGGATTGGGCGTGGGCGGCGCGGCCACTCGCTGTTTCATGATGGTGACGTGCCCGTCGCCGTACTTCTTGCCCGGTAGCGTTCCTTTATCCTTCGTGAACTCCACGGTCTGCCCGGGGACCTCGGTGTAGGGCAAGGCAGGCCCCCACGACAGCAGCAACGCCTCGACACCTAC
>CBDUNP010000622.1:0-1531 GCA_965368605.1 uncultured bacterium
AGATAAGGGTTGGTTGCGCGTTCCTGGCCGATGGTGGTTTCCGGGCCGTGGCCGGGCAGGGCGCGGGTGTCGTCCGGGAGGGTCATCAGTTGTTCGTGGATGCTGCGCATCAGGGTTGGGCCGTCGGAGGTCGGGAAGTCGTGTCGGCCGATGGAGCCTGCGAACAGGGTGTCGCCGACGATCGCGAGCTTGTGCTCGGGCTGATACAGGCAGACGCCGCCGGGGCTGTGGCCCGGGGTGTGGCGGATTTGGAAGGTGTGGCCGTCGAGCGTGAGCGTGTCGCCGTGGGTGAACGTGCCGGTCGGGTCCGGGGCGATGACTTCCTGCGCAAGCGCCGCCGAGAGGTTCAGCATCGGATCGCCCGGGAAGGCGCGTTCGTCTTCGTGGATCAGGATGGGGACCCCCGGATGTGATTCACAGGCCTCCGCCAATCCGCCGACGTGGTCGACGTGGGCGTGTGTCAGGACGATCTTCTCTGGCTTGAGGTTGTTCTCGCTGATGTAACGCAGCAGGTATTCCGGCTCGAACCCGACATCAATAATCCAGCACGCCCCGCTGTCGGTGTAGGCGAGATAGCAATTGGTCGCCCAGTCGCCCAGGCAGAATCGTTTGGTCTTGAGTGTGTCAGGCATCGGGGTAGTTTAACGAAGAAGGAAAATGTAGACAGGATGACAGGATTCACAGGATGAGATTTAGTCTGGCGTGAGTCACAATCCTATCCCGTACATCCTGTCATCCTGTCTACATTCCTGGTAGTCAAAGTTAATGGAGTGAGAATCACAACGGCGTCTTCCGTGGTGTCCCCGGCTCGCGTGGATACATCTTCGGCGTCGGGCGTTCCTTGACGATGCTGACCAGGACCAGCTCGCTGTCGAACCCCTCGGGGTAGGCGTCGATCAACGCCAGGTCGCCCGCCCCCAGGACCGCGAGCGCATCGCCCGCATCGGCAAGCTCGGCCTCGGCGGCGGCCCCCTTCATCGCCAGCATCCGCCCGCCCTCTTTTACCAACGGCAAGCAATACTCCGCGATCTCCGCGACCTTCCCGACCGCACGCACCGTCGCCAGGTCGTACCGCTGGCGATGCTCCGGCTCGTGGCCGACCACCTCGGCGCGGTTCTGGATCGGGCGGACATTCTCCAGGCCAATCGCCTCGACACACGATTGCAGGAAAGCGACCTTCTTGCCCGTCGCGTCCAGCAGCATAAACGACAGGTCCGGCCGAGCGATCGCCAAGGGCATCCCCGGCAGGCCGCCGCCGGTGCCGATATCAATCACCTGCGCCCCGGCATCCAGCATCTCCAGCCCCGGCAGCAGCGTGAGGCTGTCGAGGATCAGCCGACGCCAGGCTGTGTCCGGGTCCTTAATGGCGGTGAGGTTCGTCCGCTGGTTGGCGTCCAGCAGCAGGTGCAGGTATTCAGCGAGGTTATTCAGCTGGTCGTCGGCAAGAGACAGCTCGAGCTTCTGCAGGTCATCACGGATAAAATCGGGGACGTTTGGGGTCGGCATGGGCAGATGGTACACGGTTCGCGGG
>CBDUNP010000623.1:0-1523 GCA_965368605.1 uncultured bacterium
AAGGACGCCACATACGCGGCCAGCAGCACGACACAGATCGTCAGCGTGATCAGTTGCGCCGAGCGTGCGGCGGTGCTCAGGTCGGCCCATTTCATAAAGACGCGCGACGACCCCAGCGCCGCGAGCAGCGCGAGCACCGCGGCGATATGGATCGCGACCTTCAGCATGCCCGGCCGGGTAGCGGCCAGCCCGCACAGCAGCAGCGGGACGCCGATGAACGCGGGGATCAGGGCCGTGACGCTGCCCGTGCCCGTGCCGAAGTAAAACCCCACACCGGTGGCGATCAGGGCGAGTGAACAGACTAGGGTCAACGTGATGGTATGCCGCATGGTGCTCCTTGTAGCAGACCATATGCCGCCCGGCCGTGGCAATCAACAGTGTGCGAGAAAATAGGCGGGATTAGAAAAAATATGGGGTTGCTCAACCCAAGACCGGGCCTGATGCTGCGGGGTCGCGGCGTGCGGGATCGGCCGGGAAGTACCGCGCCGGCGCGCGTTGGCGAGGCATCGGGGAGCAAAAGGTGCCGGGGGAAAGGCGGAGGGAAAGGTGTCGGATACCATTCGTTGGCGGCCCCGGGGGGAGGGGGGCTACGAACCCGCGTGAGTGTAGGAGGTATTGCGTGTTTGCTGACACAACGTGTCGGCCCCTTCGCTTCACGCAGGGACGGCGTTGGCAGATATCATCTTTCCGATCCCCGGTTCACTCTTCGTCAAACTTGCTGGCCACCAGCTTCGCCAGCGCGTCGACGGCTTTATCGGCGTCGGGGCCCTCGGCGTCGATTTTCAGCTCCGTGCCTTTCAGGGCTTCCAGCGTCATCAGTTGCATGATGCTCTTGCCGTCGGCGGCCTGGCCGTTCTTGGTCACCGTGATGTCGCTGGTGAACGCGCTGGCCGTATCGACAAACGACATCGCAGGCCGGGCGTGTAGCCCGTACTTGTTGAGGATCGTGACTGTCGTTGATGCAGAATCCAAAGCGGCTTTCTGAGTGTGGTTAATAAGGCAGGGCGGTAGGGCGGGGCAATCGATCAGGCAAGCTGCTGGTTGTCAGCTTCCAACAGCAGGTCCTTGATCGCCTCGACACTGTCAGACTGACGCAGGAATCGACGGAAGTTGTCTTTCTGCAGGTTCGAGAAGATGTTTTCCATCGCCTGAAGGTGCTGGTCGGGCTGATCGATCGGCGACAGCAGCAGCACGACCGAGTAGACCGGCTCCTTATCCAGCGCGTTAAAGTCCACGCCCTTCTGGCTCACGCCGATCGCGGCGGACATCTTCTTGATCTTCTCGTGCTTGACGTGCGGCACGGCCACACCCTTGCCGAAGCCCGTCGAGCCGTGCTTCTCACGCCGGATGATCTCTTCCACCAGCGTGTCACGCAGGTTCTTGGGCACGCCCTTGGCTGCCACCGCCGCATCCACCAACTCGGCGATGACTTCGTCACGCTCCGTTGACTTCAGTTTCGGGATCAGGGCATCAGTGAGAATAAAATCCAGCAGTTTCATCGGTAGGGCCTTTTCTTACAGCGG
>CBDUNP010000624.1:0-1522 GCA_965368605.1 uncultured bacterium
CACGATCCCGAACATCCTGGAGGTTTCGATCGGCCACGCCCTGTGCGCCGATGCGCTGGAGATGGGGATGGAGGGCGCGGTCAAGGCGTATCTTAACTGCCTGAAGCACACGGCGGGCTGAACCCCGCGCTGTTAATTTAGCTAAACCTCTTCAGGCCTGCCGTGAGCACCGTAAGATTTTTTTTCATAAATACTTTTGTGCTATCCCATCACAAGCTATACTGGCTGTTCTGGAATTGCCTCTAAGCAAGCAGGATTAAACTCTTTCGGGGACCAACCCCGATAATGTATGAAAACTGGGAGAAAGACATGACCGGTATAGGTTCATCCACGTTCAAATCCATGGCAGTGCTCGCCGCGGCCGTCGTCACCCTGGCCCTCGGCACCCCTTCGGCAAACGCTATCGCGTTCTCCGATGCAGACGCCGCCGCCTACATTGACTACGACGCCATCACTTTCGAGTTCAGCTTCTTCGACGACGCCCCCACCCCCGGCCCCTTCGGCCCGTTCCCCGACTTCGACAACATCAACCACTACGAACAGGGCGCGGCCACCAGCACCTGGGACGGCGGCAGCACGTTCAATGACGACGACGATTACGAATATTCCAACAATGACTTTACCCGCTCGGTCCACGCGCTCTCACACTCCGACAGCCCTTTCGCCCCCGTCTTCGCCGACGCCGCAGCAGACGCGGTCGACGCGGGACTCAGCGCCCTGACCAGCGTCGGGTTCGACACCGAAGGCGCTGCTCACGCCTTCCGTGACGTCGGCGGGACCTTCCATCACGAAGGCGTGCTCACGCTCAACGTCCCCTTCGAGATCAGCTACGGCACGATCCCCTTCCTCCCCGACGACGTCTCGATCTTCACCTACGCCATCTCCACCATCACGGTCTGGGATGAGTACAACAATCCGTTCTATTACTACTACTACGACTACTTCTGGCACACCAGCATCCTCGGCGACGCAGGCTCCTACGCGGGCACCATGACCCTGGAGGCCGAGTTCTTTGATGAAGAGCAGTTCCTTATCACCCACGACGTCTACACCTCCGTCATCATCGACGACGGTGACCCCGACTGGGACTACCCACCGCTGCTGGAAGACCTCATCAACGGCGTGGTTCCCGATAACGGCGGCGACAGCGGCGGGCCCCCGACTCGCCAAGTCCCCGAACCCGCTTCGGCCCTGATCGCTCTGGCCCTGGCCCCCGCGCTGCTACGCAGAGCCCAACGTTAACCCGACCCACCGCCCCCTCACAACCTAGCACTATCCAGTTTTTAAGCCGTTCGCGGCTTAGCGTGATTGCCCACGCCCCAGCCGTTTGCGGTGTGGTGTAGTTGTAGTTGTATGCGCCTCAATCCATTCACAAGAACTTCGCCACTCGACGCCCGCCCCCAAAACCCTAGCGGTGTTCGCCACGGCCTTCGCGCCTTCGCGGTCAATCTCTATAAGCCCCGAACAAAAAAACACCCCGGTCGGTTTCTACCGGGGTGCGTGTCTCTCCCCCCCGTGCCGA
>CBDUNP010000625.1:0-1520 GCA_965368605.1 uncultured bacterium
AGGCCCTGCCGAATCGGTTACGCACCATCGGCGTCACCGGCACCGCCGGGAAATCCACGACGACGGCGATGATCGGGCATATCCTGGGCAAAGCAGGAAATGAAGGCGGGCGGCGTGTTTGGGTCGGCGGCAACATCGGCGGGTCATTACTCGAATCCGTGGAGGAGATCGGCTCGGACGACTGGGTCGTGTTAGAGCTCTCCAGCTTCATGCTCCACGGCCTGCGCGAAGATAGATGGTCGCCTCACATCGCGGTCGTCACCAACATCGATGCTAATCACCTGGACTGGCACGGCACCTTCACCGCTTATGTCGAAGACAAACAGGTGATCCTCGATCACCAACGCCCCGATCAGGACGCCGCCGTCCTCGGCCCCGATCTGAGTGAGTTCGTCAAGCCCCATGCGGCTCGAGTCATCGTCCGTGAAAAAGAAGGACTCGATGACATCGCGCCTCGAAACATCGTCCTCCCCGGGTTCCATAACCGCAGCAACGCGACACTCGCGGTCGACGTGGCCGAGCTTGCGGGTGTCCGCCGGGCGGAAGCCGAATCCGCACTCACCGACTTCACGGGCCTCCCTCACCGCCTGCAGTTCGTGCTGGAACACGACGGCGTGCGTTACTACAACGACTCGAAATGCACGACCCCGGAAGCCGCGCAGCTTGCGATCGAGAGTTTTGATCCCGGCACGGCCCACATCATCCTCGGTGGGTATGACAAAGGTAGTGACCTCAAGCCGCTTGCCGGCTTAGCGAAAGATCGATGCTCGGGCGTCTATACCCTAGGTGGAACAGGCGACGGCATCGCGGCGGCGACCGAAGAAGCTTCGGGCATGGCAGAGGTCGTGCGGTGCGGTGAGTTAGACATTGCCGTGCGCGAAGCAGTGAAACGGGCGAAGCCGGGGCAGGTGGTCTTGCTGAGCCCGGGGTGTGCGAGCTGGGACCAGTTCGACAACTACGAACGGCGCGGCGAGCGGTTTATTGAGTTAGTAAAGCAATTGACGGCTTAACGCATTTAGCGCTCCCACGATTGATCTTTCTACGTTCATCTTGCAACAAAAAGCCCCGTCCAAACGAAGCGACGGGGCGGAGGGAGAAAGAATCTGGAGTGGTTGGCCGACTTCTGCGGCCTGAACCAGCATCGGCGTACCGGGGCCGAAGCCATGAATACAAGGGTTTGTGGTCGGATTCCGGGCTCTTGCGGTGGCTTGGGCGTTGAAATACCCGGGCGGAACTCCGGGAGGTGGTGGCGAGGATGGGGGATCAGCCGTTGAACGGGCCGACGGGGAGGGCGGCCATCTTCCACGCGGCGACGACCATCAGGGCGATGAACGCGATGCGGACCTGCCTAAGCGGCAGGCTGTGAGTCAGCGACGCGCCCAGGCGTGCCCCGAACCAGGCGGTCGGAGCGAGCATGGCGGCGATGATCAGGCTCATATGCCAGGTGACGGTGCTGGTCCCGTCTGCGTGCTGGGCGAGGGTTGCGTTTTTGTAGATCGCGCCGATGCTGGCGCTGATGC
>CBDUNP010000626.1:0-1512 GCA_965368605.1 uncultured bacterium
GTACCGTTTGATTCAATCGCCCACGGAGGCGTGACAGTCAGGCGGTAACGGTTGTGACACCTGTGGCGATTGTTTCGGCTGCTGGTCCACTAGCCGTTGGCGAACGGGGGCTTGGTCATGTCGGCGGCGAGGTCGATGTGCTCGATCGCGGTGGCGCGTTTGGAGTTGGTGTCGATATCGATAACCACACCCTGCACACGCGGGTTTCCGTCGGCGACGTCGAAAGGGAACGGCATGTTCGTGGTCATGTGCGCCACCACCCGGTCGGCCCGTCGGCCAAGGACCGAGTCGTGCGGCCCGGTCATCCCAAGGTCGCTGATATACGCCGTCCCACCCGCGCCGGCACTGAGCGCGCCCGTGCCGTCTACCTGAGCCGGGAGGATGCGCGCATCCGCGGTGGGGGTGTGCGTGTGTGTCCCGACCACCGCGGTCACTCGGCCGTTTAGGTGCCAACCCATCGCGATCTTCTCGCTGGTCGCCTCGGCGTGGACCTCGACAATCACGATCGGGTCACGTTCCGGGATCTCGTCGAGGATCGCATCGGCCGTGGCGAACGGGTCGTTCGCCGGCATGTTCATAAAGATCCGCCCCAGCACCGTCAGCACATACACCCCCGGACCCCCCGGTCCCCCCGGCCCCCCGGTGTCACCTTCCCCCGCGAGGCCCTCGCCCGATTTGGGTTTCACACACATCCACCGCTTCCCCGAGGCCCCGGCCGACAGGTTCGCCGGGCGGATGATGTTGGATTCCGACTGAAGCGTCTGAACGATCTGCTTCTTTTTATAGACGTGGTCGCCCAGCGTGATCGCGTCGATGCCCCGGGCGCAGAGTTTCTTGTAGATCTCGGGGGTCAGCCCGGTCCCGTTGGCGGAGTTTTCCGCGTTGGCGATGATCAGGTCCGGCTGCCACCGCTCCCGGATCACCGGGACCAGCTGTGAGATGGCCTTGCAGCCGGGGCCGCCCACGATGTCGCCGAGGAACACGATGCGTAAGCTCATGCCCGCGAGGGTAATGCCTCGGCGGGCTCAGGTCTAACCGGCCAGGCCCCTCGCTTTGACCCCCCACGCCCGTCAGCCGATACTGACAGCACCGATGCGTTGCCCCTACTGCCACGACAACGACGACAAGGTCATCGACTCCCGCTCCAGCGACGGCGGCAAGGCGATCCGTCGACGCCGACAATGCAACGCCTGCTCCAAGCGGTTTACCACCTACGAACACATCGAACGCCAGGCCAGGCTGAACGTCGTCAAGCGCGACGGTGCACGGGTCCCCTACGACCGGGAGAAGCTGGCGTCCGGGGTGCAGAAGGCCTGCTACAAACGACCGATCCCCGCCGAGGAACTCGTCAAGCTCGTGGATTCGGTGGAGGAAGAGCTGTTCCGCCTGGGCGAGCGCGAGGTCCCGTCGATCGACATCGGCCGACTCGTGGCCGAGCAACTCAAACGCCTGGACCAGGTCGCCTACGTCCGTTTCGCCAGCGTCTACATGCAGGTCCGCAACATCGACGAC
>CBDUNP010000627.1:0-1511 GCA_965368605.1 uncultured bacterium
AGCGTCGAGGCGTTGGTTGAGTCGTTATACCCCGGTCGGGCTTTGGAGCCGGTCGCCGAGTTCCATCCTTTTAATGACCTGCACACGAAGCTGCGAGGTGACCAGCCGATGCAGATGGTGCACAACGGGGTTCGGCCGTTGGTCGTGGTGTTTACCAAGGACGTCGGCCGGGGCCTGCAGAGCAACGACCCGAAACGCTTCGGCGACAGCTTCGCGGTGATGTCGAATCTGTACCTGTACGCCGTCGGCACCGAGCCCAGGCGTGTCCGGCTGGAATCGGACTATGTCGTGCCGACAGCAGACCCGGCGGGCGAACAGGTCGCGGTGGCACGCATCCGATACGCCGGGGGCTACAACCCGGAGCCCGGCGCGCTGGCGCAGCTCCGCGCAGCGATGGCGCAGGAGCAAGGGATAGATTTGCAGGTGGGCGAAGTTTCGGCGGATGAACTGGATGATGAAAAAATCGCCTTCCTGACATCGGTCGCCGGGGGCGCATTGACGGATGAAGAGGCACGCGCGATCCGCCGGTGGGTGCGTGCCGGCGGGACGCTCTGGCTGGACGCGACCGGCGGGACGACCGAGGCCGTCAAGGCGACCGACGCGATGCTCGCCCAGCTCTTCCCGGATGACTTCGTCGTTCCGTTGCCGGGGGATTCGCCGATTGTGACCGGAGAGGGCCTGGGGATGAACGCGCACGACGCCCGGCGGGTCGGGTACAGCCGGTTCGCCAATCGCCAGATGGGCCAGACGTTCACTCCACGCTTGCAGGCCATCGTGATCGACGACCGCCCGGCGGTGATCTACTCCCCGGAAGACCTCACCGCAGCCCTGGCGGGCGTCAAGCACTGGGGCATCTTCGGTTATGACACGGCATCCGCCAGGAAACTCGTCGCCAACGGCATTATCGCCGCGACGCGGTAAACTATAGGCCCCGAACGATCCCAGCTTCGCTGGCCGACACCCGACACAGAGCCCATCACCCATGAGTAACTTCTTCAGCCTCCCCCGTGAACGCCTCGCCACGCTCCCCACGCCCCTGGAGTTCCTGCCGCGCCTCACCAAAAAACTCGGCGGGCCGCGCATCTATATGAAGCGTGACGACCTGACCGGCCTGGCGTTCGGCGGGAACAAGACACGCAAGCTCGAATACCTCGTCGCCGACGCCAAACAAAAAGGCGCGACCCATTTCATCACCGAGGGCGGCGTGCAGTCCAACCACGTCCGTCAAGCCGCCGCCGCGGCACGTCTGGTCGGCATGCAGGCCGTGCTGGTACTCAACTCCCCGGACGACGCCCCCGTGATGCAGGGCAACTATCTAATAGACGACCTGCTGAACGCCCAGTGCCACACCGTCCCGACCGGCCCGGACCGCAAGCCGAAGATGGCCGAGCTCGCCGAGCAGATTAAAGCTAAAGGCGGCGTGCCCTACATCACCGTCTCCGGCGGGTCCGACGCCGTCGGCTCCCAAGGCTACGTCGGCATGGTCCAGGAGATGAACGCCCAACTCACCG
>CBDUNP010000628.1:0-1510 GCA_965368605.1 uncultured bacterium
GCGACACGATTGCCATCGGGCAGATTTGTGGTTGTGTACCGCCGAGCGAGCGGACACACGGACTCGGACAAATCCGCGCAGGCCGGGCACTACGTCATCTACTCGGATGACCTGGTTCATTGGCAGCCGCAGAATCCGATCCGCCTGGGCGACCTGCCGGGGATGCACGCGATCGGCCATGTCACCCGGGCTGATGGCGGCGAACGCCTAGTCGCCCTGACCAGCGGTCGACCAAGATGTATCTACATGAGCGACGATCACGGCGTCACATGGAAGACTGACACCACCGCGTTGAATGGGATGCTGCGTACCGCACCGCACACCGGGCCGAACATGATCAACCACCCGGACTTTGGGCTTGTCGTGCCTTTTGGTCAGGAGAACAACGGCGGGCGACGCAATTACATGATCCGATCAACCGACGCCGGGCAGACCTGGGAAGAAAGGGTCTGGCTGAACCGCAACGGGGCGCGCGGTTTCGAGCCGACGCTGGCGACCTGGGGCCCCGGGCACATGGTGATGATCAGCCGGGAAGCAAGGGGCGATTTCGCGATCGGGCCGGACGGTTACTTCGGACACTCGCAACACGTCTATCAACACAATCCCGGCGCGTCGTTTCGGCGGGTGAAGTTCCAGACCTCACGGACCAACATCATCGGCAACCCCGCCGCCGAATCGTCCTGCCACGACACCGCAGAAGTCATCTTCAACCCGGTCACCGAACGTATCGAGATGCTCCAGAGTCACCGCTGGGGGGGCGGGCCTGGCAGGACCGGGACACGGATCGAGAAAGACCCGGACGCCGAGATCAGCTCACTGAACCTGTGGAGTATTGACCCCGATGCGCTGCTGGCGGGCAGCGCCGACTGGCGGTTCGATGGCACGGTCGTCGAGCGCATCTGGTACAGCCGCAAGGGTAACCGCGACGGTCTGCATCCCGGCGGCTCAATCATCGACACGGACCGCAACATGCAGCACATCTTTGTCTACGCCGGCTGGCGCCGGACCCCGGCGAGCCTGTTCCGCATCAGCCGGACCCTGGACACGCAGCGGTGGCGCGAAGCGACGTTATAAAACACTAACCCATCGAACCGATCAGGATACCATTGTGAAACACAAAACCACCAAACTGATACAACGTCTGAGCCTCATACTGCTTGTACTCGGCTTGTCTTCCGCATTCACACACGCGGAGTCCACCAACGGGGACGCAAAACCATACAACGTCCTGTTCATCGCGCTGGACGACATGAACACCGAGGTCGGGTGTTACGACTCGACGACCGCGATCACCCCCAACATCGATCGGCTCGCCGAACGCGGCACGGTGTTTCGATACGCTTACGCGCAGCAGGCGGTGTGCAACCCCTCCCGGGCGTCGCTGATGACGGGGATGAGGCCGGACACGCTGCGTATCTGGGACCTGCGTACCCACTTCCGCGACACACACCCAAACGCGGTCACGCTTCCGCAACTCTTTAAGAACCACGGCTACCACGCGCAGGGGATC
>CBDUNP010000629.1:0-1510 GCA_965368605.1 uncultured bacterium
ACGGACGGTCGCGTTGAGCTGGCTCATCACCTGCGCACAGAGCAGGCCCAGCCGGCCGTCACCCAGCACGGTGATGTAAGGACGGCCCTCGACCGTGAGCTGGCGGACGATCTGATACGCCGCGGCCAGGGGTTCGGTGAAGACCGCGTGGTCGTCGTCGATGTTGTCCGGTACCTCGATCAGGTTCCAGACCGGGAGTGTGAATTGTTCAGCGAAGCAGCCGTCGCGCCCGGCGATGCCTAAGACCGTGCGGTCCCGGCAGTGTTCACGGAGCCCGGCCTTGCACATGTCGCATTCGCCGCAGACGCAGTTGATCGTGCCGACGACGCGCTTGCCGACCCACTTGCTGTCTTTACGATCGGCGACGGAATCGACCACGCCGACGAACTCGTGCCCGAGCACGCCGGAGAAGTCCATGTAGCCCTTGCACAGCTCCAGATCGGTGGAACAGATGCCCATCCGTGTCGGGCGGATCATCGCATCGCCGGGCTTCAGCACCGGATCGTCGTGGCTGGGGTCGAGCTTGGGTTGGCTGCCGTCAAACGTCAGTGCTAACACGTGGATTCAGGCCTTTTGGTTTGATCGAAGAACGGCCCGTAAGGTCCGCTAATGATAGCGGTTCGCGCGGACGGGCATCCCCTTAACTATCGGTCAGATCGGGGCCTGCCAACACTATGTTGTTGCCCCCACGGATCGGCACGGGGTATAACTACCTGCATGACAGACGCCTTGAACGATTCCGCGAATCCTACGGGGTTGCCCGAACGCCCGCGTGTGCTGATCCTCGCCAACCAGAGCAAGGAGCAGGTGCCCCGTGCGCTGGCGGGTTTTGTACCCTGGCTCAGCGAACGGGCGGAGCTGGTCGGGCAGGTGGATACTGCTTCCATGTCGCGCGATCTGGCCAAGACACTGCCCCCCGCCGACCTGGCGTTGGTGCTCGGTGGGGACGGGACGTTTCTCTCGCAAGCCCGGGCGATGATCGATCTGGGCGTCCCGCTGCTGGGGATCAATTTCGGGAAGCTGGGGTTCCTGGCCGAGTTCACGATCGACAGCGTCAAGTCCCACTGGGACGACATCATCCACGGGCGCTGCCGGACCAGCGACCGGGTGGTGCTGGATGTCAAGGTGTATCCTGCGGGGAGTGCGAAGTGGGGCGACCAGGGCGCGGCCATGCCCGGCCCGGTGTTTGAGGCGGTGGCGATGAACGACGCGGTCGTCACCTCCGGCCCGCCTTACCGGATGGTCGAGATCGAGTTGGCGATCGAGCCCAAACGGTCGCACATGAGCGCGACCCGGTTCGCCGGCGACGGTGTGATTATCTCCACGCCCTCGGGGTCGACGGCCTACAACATGGCGGCCGGGGGACCGATCGTCAGCCCCGGTGTGGATGCACTGACGGTCACGCCGATCTGTCCGCAGTCGCTGGCGTTTCGTCCGATTGTCCTGAGCGCCCTATACGAGGTCTGGCTCGCCCTGCATCAGGTCAACGAGGGGACGACGCTGGTGATCG
>CBDUNP010000630.1:0-1505 GCA_965368605.1 uncultured bacterium
TGCTGGATAAGCAGGGGCTGGTGAAGATGCGGTTCACGGACCTGGAGGGGAAGGATCGTAAGGCGTTGGCGAAGGCGGTCAGCGAGGCGGTGGATGCGGAGCTGGTGCAGGTGGTGGGGCGGACGGTGCTGCTTTATCGTCCCCGGCCGGAGGCGGAGGCCGTGTAGGCCTCGGGGGGGGTGAGCTTCTAATGTCGGGGCGGGCTGCCTGCTAGCTGGTCACGCCAACCTCTGTCACCTTCGGGGCGTATTGCGGTTTTTCCGGGGAAAAATGCTTGTATTGATTAAGCCGAGGGGGTAATTTGTCGTTATTGGTCTGGGGTGCCTGCCGATCCTGCGGGGTCTAACCCGCCGGCCTGCTCCCGGGGAGTTTTATTACGGAGGGGAAAAGCCATGCGTGCTTGCTGTCTGATGTTCGCTGCGATTCTGTGCCTGGGATCACTCGCTCACGCCAACCCAAGCCTGTATATGTTTGATGTCGGCGGCGGCCTGCTAGAGGTCAATCAGGTCAACGGTAACGGGCAATCTATTTCCTCGCTGCCGCGGCGGCTTTATTACGACATGTCCAGCCGACCCGGCGACGACCAGCACGTCTATTCGATCAGCGGCGAGCGCGGCTCGGCGTTTGCGCCGTCGTACCTGTCGAAGATCGATGTGCAGACCGGGCAGCTCGTAGATCAGGTGGTGCTGACGGCTGACATGTTTGGGCTGGGCGATCCGGAGCTGTTCATCGCGGACGCCATCGCCATCTCGCCGATCAATCCTGACATCGCCTACATCACGGGGGAGAGCCTGGATTTTGTGGTGAATCACTACGAGCCGGTGAGTTCGACGATGATCCGGCTGAACCTGAACACGCTGGAGGTCGTCGGGACGCCTTGGCCGATGCCGAATATCTGGAACGCGATGACCTTTACCCCGGACGGGTCTTCGATCCTCGCCGCCAATTCGTTTTTCGATTTCGACCCGTCGGGCCCGACGAAGCTATTTAACATCAACCCCGACAACGGGCAGGTCGATTTCATCACGAACACCGGCATGGCAGATGTCACCGGCATCGCGTTCCGTCCGACCGACGGCACGCTCTTCGCGATCAACGCATTCAGCACCGACGCCATCGTCACGCTGTCCCCCGACACCGGGCAGATCATCGAAACCCTCGGACCGACCGGCTTGGTCGGCCCCGCCGGGCTGGCGTTTGTCCCCGTCCCGGAGCCCGGCACACTCGGCCTGGTATCCGCGGTCGGCGTTGTGCTGATCCGTCGTCGCAACGGGTAGGCTGAGCCCGCTACACGCGCCAAGGCCCACACATCGTCTGCGTCGGCCCCCACAATCCCCCCTGTGAATCTCGTTCACTGCGGGCTCCAGGCCCGGCAGCCCTGTTTCTGCGCCCCGGCCGAGCCTGTGTGCCGGTCCGGCCGCGCCCCCCTCTAATACGCTCTAAGCCCCTGCAGGGCCAACTTTTTATCGGCGTTCGCCTTCGCCAGCCGATGGGCCTACCATATG
>CBDUNP010000631.1:0-1503 GCA_965368605.1 uncultured bacterium
CCGCTGAAGACGCCGGCCTGGTCGCCGGGGTCCGTCGGGTCCAGGTCGTTGGGGAAGGTGACGCCGCTGGTGGCGTACCGGCGGATCGACGGGATGGCGACCGAGATGGTGTTGATCCCGGAGCTGGCGCTGGAGCCGCGTTTCATGGCCCCGATCATCGGGAACGACAACGCCAGCACGATCGTCATGATCGAGATGACCACAAGCATCTCAACGAGCGTGAAGCCTGCGCGGGTTGTATTCGCCGAATGGTTCATGGTTGTCTGCTTAACGGTGTGACTGGCTGCGGTCCAGGTCGAAGCTGTAAAGGTTGTCTTGGGCGAACTTGTAGTCGTCGGTCGCCATGTAGGCTTCCCAGGCGGCGTCGGAATTAAACTCGCCGCGGTTCTTGGGCAGGCCCCACTTCTGGTCCTTGCCGGCGGAGGCGAAGAACGGGGCGTCGTGTGCCGGGAGGAAGTCGGTGTCTGACGAGGTCTTGTGCGTGACCTTCTGGGCGTAGGCAACGGGGTTGCCCCACGGGTCGATGACTTCCATGAAGCCGTCGTCATCCGCGTCCACAAACGCGCCGCCGAGGGCGGGGAGGTTGTTGCGGATGTCGGGCATCTGGTTAGCGGCCCAGATAAAACGCTCGATGAAGAGGTTGGCACGCTCCATGTAGTAGTCGTTGTCTTTGCCGTCGGAGTAGGTGACGTTGTCGTTGCTGCTGTCGTAGTTGTCGTTGACATGCAGGGCCTGGATCGTGCCGCTTTGCCCCTGCACAGCCAGGGCGTTCTTAGCCCGCGGGCCGCCCCAGGAGATCGTTGAGAAGCCGCCGGCGTTTTCGTGTGGGACGGGGCTGCCGGTCTTGACTTCGTACGTCCCGGCGTTGCCCATGAGGTTGGTCAGGATGGTCTGGGCCTGGCTCTCTTTGGCGCCCTGCTGGACAAACGCGACCCCGCCGAGCAGCAGCCCCGCGATGACCGCGATGATGAAGATGACCACGAGCAGCTCGATCAGCGAGAAGCCGTTGGCCGGTGGTCGGTTTGTCGTGCGTGTGTGTGTCATGTCCGTATCCTGAATCTAAAAACGGTATCCCCGGGGGAAGACCCGCCGGGGGCACCGCGGGAGGGATCTCGTTTACATCACCGACTGCATCAGCGCGACCAGCGGCAGGAACAGCGAGATGACGATCGTGCCGACGATCAGGCCCAGCACAACGATCATCACCGGCTCGAGCAGGGAGACGAGGCTGGAGACCGCCACGTCGACTTCTTCGTCGTAATTGTCCGCGACTTTCAAGAGCATCTTGTCGAGGTCACCGGTTTCTTCGCCGACGTCGATCATGTTGACGACGATGGTGTCGGTGACTTTCGCCAGCCGCAGCGGCTCGGCGAAGCTCTCGCCCTGGCGGACCGAGTCGTGGACCTTCTGCAGCGCGGTCTCGTAGACGTGGTTGCCGGTGGTCTCGGCGGTAATGGTGATCGCGTCGAGGATCGGGACGCCGGCGGTGATCAGCGTGCCCAG
>CBDUNP010000632.1:0-1501 GCA_965368605.1 uncultured bacterium
CCTTGGCAACTGGAATACGGGGATTGTGCCGCCGACCAATGTGCCGGAGCCCGCGTTGGGCTTACTTCTTCTTTCCCCGATATTGATCTATCGCAGAAGATGCCGCAGGCGTGGTTCGCGCCGACCTGGTACTCATCAACGACTTTATTGGACAACGCTGTACACCTCCGTGCTGGCGATGAGCGTCATGACACCCGGGCCTGCAGAAGCGACCGAAACCGTGATTAATCAGGGCACGAGTGATTGGATCGCCGCCGCGAGGACCGGGCGGGCCGACATGCTGATACTTGGCGACAGTATCGTGAATCACGGCCTGGGTTGGACAGGCGGCGTCACCAATGCCGCGCGGACACGGCTGGGGCTGGCGGGGACAGGGATGGTGGCTACCGGGAACAACCCGGCAACCTACCCCGGCATGGGCGGAGCGCGCTTAGAACTCGGTCTGGACTGGCTACAGCCTACGTCGAGCCTGCCGGACAACCTGGAGAAGTACGCGTTGGGCAATAGCGTCACCCTGTTGAACACAGACGCACCCGCACCGAAGTTCTGGCTTGCGCAGGGGATCCACGACAGCCTGCTTGACCGCTCCCGGGCGTATGACTGGCAGTTGTGGGTCAGCGCGACCGGTGGGGTCGATGGTTCAATTCAGGGCCTGCGTGCGTCACGCCTGCAATCACCTTACACACGTCAAGTGATTGAGACTAGCCCGTCGGTACCCGTATCCGCACTGGACACGACGCCTCAACTGGTTGAGTTTTCGTTCTCACAGGCGGCCGGCGAGATCAGCGACTGGCACGAGTATGGCTTGGTGAATACATCCCGAGATATGGCAGTCTTCTACAACCGGCTGATCGATCCAAACGCGACCGGCGTCACCGTGACAGGCTGGGGCTACCCCGGCGGGACCATGAACGATTACGTGACCGACATCTACGACAACGGCCGACTCGACCAGACAGGACGCGCAGCCTATCTATCCTCGCTGGTACACGGCAACTCGGGCAAGCTGAACGTCATGATCGCGATGGGCGTCAACGACAGCAACGAGAACGAGGCCAGCCTGAACCAAGGCATCACGCCCGGCTATTCGGTCGAGGCTTTCATCGACAACATCCAGACCCAGATCGCGCTGGTCACCGCCGACTGGGCGCAGGCCGGTCTCCCCGCAGCCGACCTTTCGTTTACCCTGCCCAGCACCTATCAAATGCCCACGGACGTCATCGGCAGCGATCGCGTCTCGCGCCTACTTGAATACAGGGACGCGTTAAAGGCGCTGGCACAGACCGACTCACGCATCTCATTCATCGATATGTGGAGCGCAAGCCCCACCGCCGCCGAAGCCGTCGCAAATAATTACATCCACGACGGGGTACACCCATCGCGGGAAGGGTCGCTGCTGTACGGGGCGATCTTGATGAACGAGTTACTAGAATCCACTCCGATCCAAGGCGATCTTGATGGCGATGGTTTTGTTGGCATCAACGATCTAAACATTGTCCTG